>JBFHVK010000213.1:0-4996 GCA_041589615.1 Gammaproteobacteria bacterium
CTGTTGAAGTTAAGTGGTGAAGCTTTGATGGGGGCTCAGGATTCAGGTATTGATCCGGATATCCTCAATCGCGTAGCAGAAGAAATAAAACAGGTTATCGATCTTGGCGTTGAAGTCGGTGTTGTGATCGGTGCAGGCAATATTTTCCGTGGCAAGGGTCTGGCCGATGCAGGCATGGATCGTGTGACGGGTGATCATATGGGTATGCTGGCAACAGTGATGAACTGTCTGGCATTGCAGGATGCCACTGAGCGTCTTGGCCTTAGCTGCAGAGTCATGTCTGCCTTAAGTATTCACCAGGTATGTGAAGACTATGTGCGTCGTCGAGCCATTCGTCATCTTGAGAAAGGCCGTGTCGTTATTTTTGGCGCCGGTACAGGTAATCCCTTCTTTACAACAGATAGTGCAGGTAGCTTACGTGCTATCGAAATTGAAGCTGACGTACTCATGAAAGCTACCAAGGTAGATGGTGTGTATGATTCGGATCCTATGAAAAACCCGGATGCAAAACGTTATACTACGCTCAGTTACGATGAGGTTCTGGTAAAGAACCTTGCAGTGATGGATGCTACTGCAATTGTTCTGTGCAAGGAACAGAACATGCCACTTAGAATATTTAACTTAAATAACCCCGGTGACCTTGTGCGTACCGTACTGGATACGAGCATTGGTACATCAGTTGTGCCAGCCAGCTAATGGCAGCACTTGTAAATGCGTTGGAGATATAGATGATAGATGAGATAACACAGGACGCAGAATCACGCATGAATAAAAGCGTAGAATCGCTAAAAACTGAGCTCACTAAAATTCGAACAGGTCGTGCACATCCAAGTTTGCTCGATCATGTAATGGTTGATTACTACGGCAGTCCTACACCTATAAAACAGGTAGCTAATGTGGTTGCCGAAGATGCAAGAACTTTAGCGGTTACACCATGGGAAAAGCCTATGGTACAGGCTATTGAAAAAGCCATTATGACAGCTGATCTCGGCCTGAATCCGGCGACTGCGGGTACGGTAATTCGAGTTCCTATGCCGCCATTAACGGAGGAGCGCAGGCGTGACCTGGTTAAAGTTGTTAAGTCGGAAGGAGAGTCTGGCAAAGTCGCAGTCAGGAATATTCGTCGTGATGCAAATGGTGATTTTAAAGACCTGTTAAAAGAAAAAGAAATCTCTGAAGACGAATGTCGTAAAGCAGAGGATGCTATTCAGAAACTCACTGATAAATATGTCGCTGAAATTGACAAGATACTTGAAGCTAAAGAAAAGGAAATGATGGAGATCTAAGCGATCTCATAGCTGGTATTCCTAATGACAGTCACATCAATTAATAAAGCTGATATGAGTGAGGCCGTAAAGCCTGGCCACATCGTAGTGGTTATGGATGGCAATGGTCGCTGGGCTAAACAGAGACATCTGCCGAGAACTGCTGGTCATCATGCAGGCGTTAAATCAACGCGTAAACTTGTTGAGCTTTGTGTAAAGGAAAACATATCTGCTCTTACGTTGTTTGCGTTTAGTAGTGAGAACTGGAAGCGCCCGGAACAGGAAGTTAGTAGTTTGATGGAGCTATTTATTTCCACATTACAGTCTGAGGTTAAGGAGCTTCACAAACAGAATGTTCGTATGAGATTTATAGGCGAGTGTTCTGCGTTTTCGGCAAAGCTGCAGCAGAAGATTAATGATGCATCAACGTTAACTGAAAATAACCAGGGGCTTCAGCTGAATATTGCTGTGAACTATGGTGGTCGCTGGGATATAGCCGAGGCCTGTAAAAAAATTGCTAGTAAAGCTGTTTCGGGAAATATTAGTGTAAACGATATTGATGCTGAAATGTTTAATCAGTATGTCTGTCTGAGCGAACTACCAGACCCTGATCTGTTTATTCGTACTGGTGGTGAGCGTAGGATCAGTAATTTTCTTATCTGGCAACTTGCATATACCGAACTGTATTTTTCAGATGTATTATGGCCTGATTTTGACGAACAGGAATTTACCCAGGCATTGAGCTGGTATGCAGGCCGTCAAAGACGTTTCGGCAAGACCGGTGATCAGGTTGATAAAACACAACCCGCGTAACACAGGTTAAAAAAATGCTTAAACAACGTGTATTAACAGCAATTCCCCTGGCTATACTGGTAATCTGGGGTATTCTGACCCAGCCTGCAGAGATTATTTTCTATGCACTAAGCGTTATTCTTGCTATTGCTGGTTGGGAATGGGCGAGACTAAGTGGCATACAGAACCCGCTTGCTCGTATTGTTTACGCTGTAATTATTACTCTTGCGATATACTTTTCATACCAGTATCTGAGTGTCAGTCCTGAGTGGCTAATGATCCTGTTTGCCATAACTGGTTTTTACTGGCTGGCGGCTACATACCATATGTTTATGAAGGGTCCAAAGCCTGCTGAAAGTCGTGTTTCAGTTATTAAATTATTTATTGGCTTTATTGTGCTGATTCCACCACTGCTTGCACTGATGCATATCAGGGAGCAGGGTGCAGAGTGGCTATTTTTTTGCCTGAGCATTATATGGGTTGCTGATATTGGTGCCTATTTTAGTGGTAAACGATTTGGAAAGAACAAGCTTGCCGTGCATCTCAGCCCGGGTAAAACACGTGAAGGTTTTTACGGTGCCGTGTTTGCAACCAGTGCATATAGTTTTTTTGCTGGCTTCTATTTTGAACTTCAATATGTACAGATTTTTATGCTACTGATTATTGCTGCGCTGGGTACATTTATATCTGTTGTTGGTGATCTGTTTATTAGCCTGCTAAAAAGAGAGCAGGGGTTGAAGGATACAGGTGCCATATTACCAGGGCATGGTGGAATACTCGACCGAATTGATAGCGTGACTTCATCTGCTCCTTTATTTGCCCTGTTACTTGGCCTGGTGATATTTAATGGCTAAGCAGGGTGTTTGTGTTTTAGGTTCCACCGGTACGATTGGTGTCAATACACTAGATGTGATTTCTCGTCACAGCGATAAATTTGAAGTAATAGCGCTCACTGCAAATATGGCCAGTGAAAAGCTGTTTGAACAGTGTCAGCAGTTTAAGCCCAGATATGCAGTGATAGTTGATGATTCGGCTGCACAGAGACTGGATAATCAAATACGTGAAGCAGGACTTTCCACTGAGGTGATGAGTGGTGCAGAGTCACTCGAAAAAGTTGCTAGCCTGGAATCTGTTGATCAGGTAATGGCTGCTATCGTAGGAGCAGCTGGATTACTGCCAACGCTGGCAGCTGCCAGGGCAGGTAAACGAGTGCTGCTGGCTAACAAGGAAGCGTTGGTGATGTCGGGTGACCTGTTTATCAGTGAAGTGAAGAAACATAACGCACTTCTATTGCCGATAGATTCTGAACATAATGCGATATTCCAGTGTATGCCTGAGACCTTCGCCAGGGGACTTGAAGCTTCTGGGGTGAATAAAATTTTACTGACAGCTAGTGGCGGCCCTTTCAGGCAGCGTGATGTAGAAAGTCTGCATGGAGTCACGCCAGAAGAAGCCGTTGCTCATCCTAACTGGGTGATGGGACAGAAAATCTCGGTAGATTCTGCAACCATGATGAATAAAGGGCTTGAGGTTATCGAAGCCTGCTGGTTATTTAACACCGACGCATCGATGATACAGGTGGTGATTCACCCACAAAGTGTGATCCATTCAATGGTTAGTTATACTGATGGATCTGTTCTGGCACAGATGGGTAATCCGGATATGCGAACTCCTATCGCGCATGCGATGCAATGGCCTGATAGAATGCCGTCTGGAGTTGAACCTTTGGATATTTTCGAGGTCGCAACACTGGACTTCGAAAAACCTGATTTCCGTCGTTTTCCCTGTTTGCAAATGGCGTATGAGTCATTAAAAATGGGTGGAACAGCAACCGCTATTTTGAATGCAGCAAATGAAGTTGCAGTAGAGGCCTTTTTGAATAAACAGCTGAGCTTTACCAATATTTCACGTGTGATTGAAAAAACACTTGAAAATACGGCTAATCTGCCTGCAGACAACCTGCAGAGTATTTTGCGGGCGGATAATGATTCTCGCCTTGAAGCCAGAGAATGGGTTAGTCGGCTGGAGTTTAAACGATGAGCTCAGGTGGAATTCTGCACAATCTGCTGTTTTTTATTA
Organism: Gammaproteobacteria bacterium; assembly: GCA_041589615.1. GTDB lineage: Bacteria > Pseudomonadota > Gammaproteobacteria > SZUA-229 > SZUA-229 > SZUA-229. The sequence continues at coordinate 4,137 of JBFHVK010000213.1, forward strand.
TCGCCATCGGTGTTCTGGTTGCTTTTCATGAGTTTGGTCATTACTGGGTGGCTCGACTGCTTAAGGTTAAGGTACTGAGATTCTCTATTGGTTTTGGAAAACCCTTACTTGTCTGGCACAGGCAGAAAGGTGAAGACCTGATTGAGTTTGCTATTTCAGCGATACCCCTGGGTGGTTACGTTAAAATGCTGGATGAAAGGGAAGGACCTGTAGATGAATCTATAAGGCATCGAGCTTTCAACACCCAGCCTGTCTCAACACGGTTTGCTATTGTGGTCGCCGGGCCGCTGTTCAACTTTATACTGGCCGTGTTTTTCTATTTTATCTTTTTTGTGAATGGTGAACAGGGCATCAGGCCGGTTGTCGCAACACCAGATATTAATACGGTTGCCCACCAGGCAGGTTTTCAGGATAAGGATGAAATTATTGCGGTATCTGGTAATGAAGTTAAAACCTGGCAGGATTTCAGGATATCACTTATCGATAACGCAATGGATGGTGGTGATGTAGAAGTCACTGTTCGCACGGCAGGTTTTTTTGAAACGCAGAGAACACTAGCGATTGGCGACAGACATATACTCAATGAAGATAATGATGTAACCGAACTGTTAGGCCTTAAATTATGGAAGCCACAATTACCCGCCAGGATTGGCGGCACAACAGAAAATAGCGCTGCTACTGCGGCAGGTATTCTTGCAGGTGACCTGGTCGTTTCTATCGATCAGAACCCGATTAGTGACTGGGAAGAGCTTGTAGAAATTATCCAGGCTAGTGCAGGAAAAACACTCGATTTGACGGTTCAGCGTGATGGTGAACAGTATCAGCTGCTACTTACACCCGAAGAAAAAATAAAAGATGGC
>JBFHVK010000214.1:0-4965 GCA_041589615.1 Gammaproteobacteria bacterium
ATTATCGCATCATAACAATCAATGATGCCGGCAATTTTTCCAAAAATGGGTATCATATTACCACTCAAGCCACTGGGGTAACCACTACCATTGTGCCGCTCATGATGGGTTGCAACCATTTCTACAACATCATCTGTAATACCCGTAATTGAGCTCACAATATCTACACTGTATTGTACATGCTGTTTCACCAGCTTAAATTCGTATTGATTATAACGCTGTGTATTATTAATAAGCTTGTCTGGCAATTTGGTTTTACCAACATCAAACAGCAAACCGCCAATTGCAAGAGACTGCAGATCTTTTTTAGGTAAGCCAAGATGACGACCAAAAGCGACAGACCATACTGCCGCGCTCACCGAATGGTTATAGGTATAGTTATCCTTGTATTTCATACGCGTTAACCAGGAAAAGGCATCCGGGTTTCTCACGACACTGTCTACCATTGGCATAACAGCTTTTTTTAATGACGGCAGATTAAGTTTCTTATTATTGGAAATATCCACCATGATGCCTTCTGCAGCATCTGAAAGTTCTGCATGACACTGGCGTGCACTTTTCAGTTCATCATCCAGCTCTACTTTATATTTATATTTTTTAGGTTTCTTTTTAGTGAGGAATTCCTTTTCTTCATCACTGGACTGAAACTGTTTACGAAATCTGGAGGTATCTTTTTCTGCTACCTTACTGAGTTCTACATCAACATACACATACTCACAGTGTTTGAGCAGCTCATCAATATCATCCTGTGACTTTAATTCGAAGCCCTGTATAAGATAAGGTGTTTCGAGCCATGGGCGGTCGAGGCGGCTGACATACATACCCAGTTCAAGATCGGGTATTCTGACTTTAACTTCCTTAAGCGACATATAGGATAATCCTGTTATCAGGCATTAACTTTAAAGAGGTATTCATTATTTTCCACAAATAAATATAGCAGATATATTTATATATACCTGCTGATTATTAATATCTGTCAGGGAGTAAAAAGGATATCATACGAGGATAAAGTAAAAATAAAAAACTACAGACAGCTATTCCATTTCCTTTTCAATTTGCTGTTGCTGCTTTTTCAGTACGCTATTTAACTGGTCAACTGACTGTTTTGTCTGGTCAATAAGTTCTTTAGGCCGGGATTGAAGATTATCTCCACTATTCTGCCTGCTTGATTCAAGATACTGGGTAGAAATATAGGCGACAATAGCCAGTGCTATCAGAATACCGATCAGGCGCATGATTTACCCCATTCAGATTATTAACATACTGTTATAACTATAGCAGCCACACCATTGAATGTGTGAGGCTCTACCCATATTGATTACCCGACTCATTCATATAACATCACATCATTTCGTGATCTTTCAGGCGCATTTGTTCCCACTCTGCTCTTACACCCCGGGATAAAACAGAATCCCCAGCATAGTCGGTATACCTGAGTTTTATTTGCTTGCTGATATCGCGTATATCCTGCTCACTAATCTGCCCCCCGGTATAAAATTCCGCGATGGTTTTACGCACAAAGCGCAAATAGGCTTCCTGCTGATCAAGCAATACATTAGCATTCATTGCATAACCCTTACCTGGATAAATCACATTTGCAGGGGTAAAACGACGTATTTCCTCGAGCCGTTCCAGCCATTGTTCACTTTTACCCAGCTCAAGATCAGCATGGTACCTGTTTTGCACAAGATTACCGACAAACAGTCGATCATCGATACCAATGAGCACATGCGCATTACTCTCACCATCACGAATAACGTAAGTCTTCAGGCGAAGTCCGGCGACATCAAACTCCTGGGTCGCTTTCCATTTAGCTACAGGTAGAGCAACGACTGGTGGATAGTCATCAGCATACCGGGCGGCATAACGTTCTCGTGCCTGTTTGTCTACCTGTTCAATTTCATCTACTACCTGTTGTGAACTAACAACTTCGATGCCCCGTTTCTGCAATGCAGAAACACCATTAAATCGGTCAGCACTGGCATGTAACACAATCGCCATTAGCACTTTCTTGCCCGTGATACTTTCCGCTATATCGATAAATTCATTTGCATCAGATAATAAAAACTGGGTATCGACAAGCACGACACCATGCGGACCTTCAATCCAGTAACTTTTGCTACCTATTTCATTTAAACGAGAATGAAAGGCACCAATTTGATAGTCATTACTATAACTGACTTTTTTATAAGCCGGTGCCTCAGGTGGTGGACTCGATGTTTCAGAAGAACAGGAAAACAGAAATACAGCAACTAACAGCAGGTTAATTTTTATATTCATTGTCATGCCTATTTTTTAATCCGCTTTAATATAAAAAACAGTCGTCCTGAAATTGTAAAATGCAGTTATATCAGCCACGCCGCCAGCTGGTTTCAGGCCCTTTATCTTCAAGCTCGATACCTTCCGCTTTCAACTGATCACGAATACGATCAGCTTCTGCCCAGTTCTTATCGGCTTTTGCCTGGCTACGCTGCTTAATTAACGTATCTATTGCTTCGTCACTCAAACCATCACTCGCATTGCCAGCACTTTTAAGATAGGTCTCAGCATCTTCCTGCAATAAACCCAGCACCGCACCCAGCTGTTTAAGTGCTGCAGCGAGCACCGATGCCCGATCTGCATCTTCAGTTTTGAGTTTATTGACCTGGTTTGCCAGATCAAACAATACGGCAATGGCCTCAGCCGTATTGAAGTCTTCATTCATGGCTGCTTCAAAACGGCTGATATATTCATTACAGGAATCGTCAACCATACCAATGCTTACATCTCGCAAGGCGTTATACAGCCGCGTTAATGCAGCGCCTGCACTGTCCAGCATCTGGTCAGAATAATTTAACGGGCTGCGATAATGACTTGCCAGTATAAAATAACGAATATCTTCAGCGCGGTAACGCTCTAGAATTTCCCGCACAGTGAAAAAATTACCCAGTGACTTGGACATTTTTTCATCATCGATGCGCACAAAACCATTGTGCATCCACAGGTTAACAAACTTCTCTCCCGTCGCTGCTTCCGACTGGGCGATTTCATTTTCATGATGGGGAAATTGTAAATCCTGACCTCCGCCATGAATATCAAAGGTATTACCCAGGCAGCAGGTCGACATTGCCGAGCATTCTATATGCCAGCCCGGTCTGCCATTGCCCCAGGGGGATTCCCAGTATGGCTCTCCAGCCTTAGCCGCTTTCCAGAGCACAAAGTCCAGTGGATCATCTTTATGTTCGTCTACCGCGATACGCTCACCTGCTCGTAATTCATCGGTTTTCTTTCCCGATAACTGACCATAGGTCGCGAACTTGCTGACATCATAATAAACATCACCATTGTCGGCCGCATAGGCATATCCCTTATCTTGCAGTACCTTGATCATGTCGATAATATCGGCCATCGAGGACGTTGCCCTTGGCTCTTCATCCGGCGGCAAAACACCCAGCGCCTCAGCATCCTCATGCATAGCAGTAATAAAACGTTCGGTCAGCTCGTTGATGCTTTCCCCATTCTCATTGGCACGCTTGATAATCTTGTCATCAATGTCGGTTACATTACGCACATAGGTAACATCATATCCCTGCGAGCGCAGATAACGCGTCACCATATCGAATACCACCAGCACCCTGGCATGCCCTAGATGACAAAGATCATAAACCGTCATTCCGCATACATACATACGGACTTTTCCAGGCTCTATGGGTTTGAATTCTTCTTTCTGACGGGTATAGCTATTATAAATTTTCAGCATAAGTTTTTAACTGCAAACAATTTTTCGATGATGTGCCAATTCACGGGACGATTATTATACAATGCTTTTTGTTTCAGTTTTGCACTTAACGTTGGAGTTTAAGAATGATCAAGGTGCTGTTTGTATGCATGGGCAATATCTGCCGCTCACCCACCGCTGAAGGCGTTTTCCGTCACATAGTAGAAGAAGCGGGTCTGAGCCAGCAAATCCATATCGACTCAGCGGGTACACATGCCTACCATATTGGCGAACAGCCAGACACTCGAGCACAGGCGGCTGCCCGTCAGCGAGGCGTTGACCTGAGCCAGCAACGTGCACGCAAGGTACAGAACAATGACTTCAGTGAATTTGATTACGTCATTGCCATGGATAACAGCAATCATAGTGACCTAAGCAATGTGGCCGGCGGCAATGCTGACAACCTGCATATGTTTCTTGCCTTTGCTGAAAACTTTAACGAAAGTGAAGTTCCAGATCCCTACTATGGCGGTGAACAGGGGTTTGAGCATGTTCTGGATCTGGTTGAAGATGCATCAAGGGGCTTACTGTCTCATATCAGGCAGAACCACGGTATCTAAAACCACTCGCAATGGAAGATAAAAAACCATTCAATAAGTAACTGGTTTACCCGGAGTGTAAATCAGGACAAAGCAAAGGGTTCATCACACCAATGAATACTGAAAACCGCGAATCGACGTAAACCGGAATAACTCTGCAGAACGAACATTACCTCAATAACAATTACGCCATCGTCATTCCCGTAAGCTTATGGCGGGAAATTAGTGATTTTACAGATGCTGGATTTCCCTGCAGAAACATTCGAGGATAGATTCAACCGGGACGAAAAAGGCCTGCAAACAGCACCCGGATTTTACTCCAGGATATTATCCTGACCATAAAAAAGCCCCAGTCCTGAGAGGAATGGGGCTTTGGCCTTTAATTTTCAGAGCATTAACTGATTAAGTTAATGCTCTGCCAAATCATCCGCTTTCGTATCACATGACACTAGCGGAATCAGGATGGAAATTCCCATGGCTTGGGCTTCGATTCCTCTGCAGGTTTCTGCGGCTTGTCTTTCTCAGCGGCGGGTGCTGGTTTGGCTGGCTGCGCCTGCTGTGCCTGCTTTGGCTGGGACGATTCTGCTGTACTACCAGATGATTTAGCAGATGATTTAGATGCCGCCTGGAATTCCCAGGGCTTTGGTGCATCTGTAGCGGGCGGTGCAG
>JBFHVK010000215.1:0-4950 GCA_041589615.1 Gammaproteobacteria bacterium
ACTTTCAACCGGCTTGCGTGGGACAACATTGACGTCGCGTTTTACCAGTTCGTTAATAATCTGCTGACTGACATAGGTTTTGCCTACGTCGGTGTCACTGCCCGTAATAAATAGCCCGTTCATTTAACTGATGTATGCTTTATGACCTGGTGAGTCGTTGCAGCGCTTCTTTATACTTGTCTGATGTTTTATTAACGATATCATCGGGGAGTTCAGGGCCGGGTGCGGTTTTATTCCAGCTCAGGGTTTCCAGGTAGTCGCGCACAAACTGTTTGTCGAAACTTTCCGGGCTTCGTCCTGGCTGATATTTATCCGCTGGCCAGAAACGTGATGAGTCAGGTGTGAGTACTTCATCAATAAGGACCAGCTGGTTGTTTGCATCAACACCAAATTCGAATTTGGTGTCGGCAATGATAATGCCGCGTTCGAGGGCATAATCAGCGGCTTCCTTGTATAGCTGCAGGCTGACTTCTTTTACCTGCTGGGCCAGCTCCTTACCGAGTAGCTCTTCGGTTGCAGCATAGTCGATATTTTCATCGTGTTCGCCAACATCGGCTTTGCTGGATGGCGTGTAAATAGGCTCGGGTAGTTTGTCAGCCAGTTCCAGGTCTTCAGGTAATTCGATACCGCAGATGGCGCCTGTGCGTAAATAATCTTTCCAGCCTGAACCAATAATATAACCCCTGACGATGGCTTCTACGGGTAACGCCTTGAGCTTTTTTACCACCATGGCATGTTTTTCAACTGCCGCGCGTTCAGCATCATCAGTGATAATGTCTTCGAGTGGAATATCCGCGAGATGGTTAGGAATGATGTGTTGCAGTTTAGACAGCCAGAAACGCGTAACTTCATTTAAAATAATGCCCTTGTCCGGAATCGGGTTAGGCATAATGACATCGAAGGCAGATATGCGATCGGTGGTGATTATCAGCATGTGATTCTCGTCGATATCATAGATATCGCGAACCTTGCCCTTATGTAGGAGTTTAAGATTGCTTATATGGCTGGTATGCAGGCTCATCGGGTTCTCACAGTGCGACAGCTGAACAAAAAACGAGCCGATATAGTAGCAAATTAGCTAACCCAGGGCGAGAAAATCAGCCCTGCCTAGTGTTTAAAAAACATCTCGCGTAGTTCGCGCCTGAGTATCTTGCCGACATTGGTTTTTGGAACTTCATCAACAAACTCGACGTGCCTGGGTATCTTATAACGTGTGAGTGAAGCTTCACAGTGATCCTGGATATCTTTCAGGCTTAGATCAGGATTACTGCTAACAATAACGGCCATAACGATTTCACCGGAGTTTTCATCGGGTTTGCCGATAACGCCTACTTCGAGGACATCCTCGTGGCTGGAGATAACGGCTTCGATTTCATTGGGGTAAACATTAAAGCCGGAGACAATAATCATGTCTTTCTTGCGATCAACAATCTGGAAGTAGCCCTGTTCATCCATAAAGCCTATATCGCCACTGTGGAACCAGCCATCCTTGTCGAAAACCATGGCGGTTTCCTCGGGGAGATTGTAATAGCCCTGAGTGACCTGTGGGCCCTTGATGCAAATTTCACCGGCTTCACCGGCGGGTAAAATATTATTATCATCATCCTGTATGCAGACATCTGTTGAAGGCATGGGCAGGCCTATCTTGCCATTGTAGGCCTTCAGGTCCAGCGGGTTTATGCATACGGCAGGTGAGGTTTCAGTGAGTCCATAAGCTTCAAGCAGGCAGCGGCCGGTGACCAGTTGCCATTTTTCTGCAACTGATTTCTGCACCGCCATGCCTCCTCCCAGGGTGATTTTGAGCTGTGAAAAATCAACCTCGTTGAAGCCGGGTGTATTGAGTAATCCATTAAAAAGTGTGTTCACCCCGGTCAGGGCAGTGAATTTCGCGTTTTTGATTTCCTTGACGAAGTTTTTCATATCACGCGGGTTGGTTATAAGATGATTGAGTCCACCAATTTTCATAAAGAACAGGCAGTTCGCGGTTAATGAAAATATATGATAAAGCGGTAGCGCGGTAATAATTTTTTCACTGCCCTTTTCAATAAACGGTTCAATCCAGGCTGAAACCTGTTGCAGGTTTGCCACCATATTGCCATGCGTTAGGATTGCACCTTTGGCAACACCAGTCGTGCCACCTGTGTATTGTAAAAATGCAATGTCATCCTGGTTAACAGAGGGGCGTGTATAACTGAGTGAGTTACCCTGCTGTAAACAGTCTTTAAAATGATAGCTACCAGGCAAGTTGAAATCCGGCACCATCTTCTTTACATGTTTTACCACCAGATTAATAAGACATGATTTTGGGAAACTTAGCATGTCACCCATGCGTGTAACGATGACATTCTTGATGGGTGTTTCATCAATCACCTGCTCTAATGTATGGGCGAAATTTTCAAGGATAATAATGCTGGTCGCGCCGGAATCACATAACTGGTGTTTGAGTTCGGTAGTGGTATAAAGAGGGTTAGTATTCACCACGGTTAAACCCGCACGTAAGGCCGCAAAGATGGCAATCGGGTTCTGTAACAGGTTGGGCATCATAATGGCAATGCGATCACCTTTTTTCATGCCCAGTGATGACTGTAAATAAGCGGCCAGCTGGCGGCTATAGTCATCCATCTGCTGATAGCTCAGGGATTTGCCAAAATTACTGAAACAGGGGTTAGAAGCATACTGTTGACAGGCCTGTTCGAAAACTTCCAGCAGTGAGTCATAGGCGTGAGTGTCGACTTCATGAGGAATGCCTTCGGGGTAGCTCTTGTACCAGGCATGTGACATGTGATGCTCCTTATTTTAGTCAGTTAGTATTGCCGCTTGTGTGTCTGCATATTTTTACAAGGATAATAGTTATTTATAGTACATCAAAGAGTAATGATAAATGTATTAAAAAATAATGCCGACAGACTGCTCATCCCAGGCTGGGTATTTTTGCATAACCGAGGAAAATAAATCGCTTTCCAGCCAGTGTTGCAACCATGATCGTAAATATGTGTAAGGAGACTGGTTAAACCAGTTTATATCAACATAGGCAAACTGGCGAATAAAGGGAAAGACGGCAATATCTGCTATGCCTGCCTGATCTCCACATAGAAAGCGACTGTTTTGTAGCGTCTGCTCGAGTTGCTGGAGAAATACTTCGCCTTTTTTGCGGTATTCAATCTGGGGGTGCTCTGGAAAGCGCTCGAAATACTTGTAATGATCGAGATGGATCTTGAAAAGATTGTCATTTGTACGAAGCAGTGATTCTACCTGCTGAGTGTCTTCATCACTTAGCCAGTTATCAGGGTCATTCTGTGTTAATGCCCAGTGCATAATATCAGTGCTTTCATCGATAACATCGCCATTGCTGAGCACCAGCACAGGCACCGTTGCCTTGGGTGATGCAGTAATCATCGTTGCCGGTTTGTGCTTGAGTGCGACTTCACGAAGCTCTACGTTAACGCCGCTGTAGCGTATCGCCATGCGTGCACGCATGGCATAGGGGCAACGCCTGAAACTGTAGAGTACTGGAAGCTCTGCCACAGTCTGTTACGTAATGTTAGCTGGCGTTGTCGCTACAGGGTGTACTTGATTCGCCAAAACGCTGTTCAAGAAAGTGAATAATATCGTTAGATTCATACATCCAGATGGTTTCGTCTTCAGTATCCAGACGCAGACAGGGAACCTTAATTTCTCCACCGCCATTTTGTAGATCTGCGCGATGTGGATTTTTCTGTGCGTCACGGGTTTCGATATTCAAGCCAAGGCGCTTAAATGCTCGGCGTGTTTTCAGGCAGAATGGGCAGGCATAAAACTGGTACAGGGACATATTGGCAGTCTGCTGGTCTACGCATTGCTGGTCTTCTACCGAACGGCTAATTTTACCGGTGGGGATGAAATAACTGATGGCGATGACAAGACGGCCAAGGCCTTCGCGAAATAACTTTAATAGCATTGTTCTGTCCACTGTTTCGGGGTGGGCTATTTTACCGTAGACGCAGCGAGCTGTGTGAAAAAATGCCGTGGCCAGAGGCGCTATCAATGGAAAAAATAGTGGTAATTCAGTTGTGCTTCGGTGAAGAGTAAATGCTCCTGACGCTGCCTGCGCAGGCTGAGGTCGAAGGCATGATTACGAGAAACTGGAAAATTCTGTTTAAATTCAACACGATGGCGATACTCGTCATTGCTGAATTCCTCACCGCTGAGGCTAAGGTGAGCGGTGCCGAGGGAGAAATGATGCAATAGCCCTGATTTAAACCCGAGCGCGGGTTCTATCGCATGTTCAAACTGGCTATTCGCTTCGAGTCTTAAGGTGACCAGGCCGTATGTGTAGCCATGTTGCCAGGGTTTGTAGGTGACGCCCGCACCACCGGTGACATGGGCGGAAAGATGGTTCTCGCCATTAATTATCTGCTGTTCAAGTCCGGTATAAACACGCCAGGACAGTGGCTGGAAAAATGCATTGCGTGGGGTAAGAGAAAAGATATCCACCACATCAAAGTGCTCCAGCTTGAAGTCGTCTTCTGTCGCCCGAAAAGAAAAACTGCCGAGGTTGATCTGTGCGCCTTCGAGAAATCCATTGATATTATCTTCGAGACTGTGGAATGACATACGAAACTTCACTTCTACAAAGTTTTCATCAGCATCTTCGCCGCCACTGAGTGTGAGTCGTTTGCTGAGGTGGCCATGCTCGGGACGTTGCTGTTCGCTAAATCCGGCGTTGAGTGAAATAAAATTTTCATACTGGTTTATTTTTTCCAGTAGTATAAAACTGTTGCGCGCATTAGCTTCTGTTCTGCCCTCATCATTCTGGCGAAAACGTAAATAGCGGTAAGCAGTATCCAGCATGATCATCTGCTCGCGTTTGCTGTGCGAGAGGAACTGTTCCGATTCAGCAAGGCTCGCATCATTTGATAATTTATATACCAGCTGAGTCTGTTGCGAGTTGAGTTGTGCCAGCAGGTGATG
>JBFHVK010000216.1:0-4932 GCA_041589615.1 Gammaproteobacteria bacterium
GACGATATAGGCATTACCATCATTAAACTCAAATGTAATTCGCCAGTTACCACTGACAGTAATAGACCAAATGCCTTTCAGGCTACCTTTTAGTGCATGTAGCTTAAATCCTGGAATATCCATATCCTCAATAGTAAATGCCGAATCTAAAGCGGCTAGCTGCATTCTTAATCGTTTCTTATGAGAAGCTTGTATTCCTGCCATGCTTCCCTTCTCATAGAATTTTTGTAGTCCTTTGTGTTTAAACGATTTAATCATAGATTAAATGTAGCATATTGCGCACCACGCAACAAGTGGGTAGCTTCAAAGTATCTAACTATTTCTGCCAAAAAATGCATAAAATAATGATTGTTGAAACCGCGTGTAACTATTTGAAAATATGTAATAAATTTAGACTATTGCGAACAAACCGCTATTACTTATTGTTTTTTATATAAATAATGGTGCCCAGGGCCGGAATCGAACCGGCACGGTGTTGCCACCGAGGGATTTTAAGTCCCTTGCGTCTACCAATTTCGCCACCTGGGCATATACAGGATGGACTTGAAACACTGCCCTATTTTCGTTGAGGCCGTTGCTTGCTGCAACTGTCTACCACAACGCCACACCAGGCATGCAATGTGGACTTGTACTCTATGATACTGCAGAAGCAATTGGAGAAACTTCTACAGTTTGCCTTGCGGCTAATATGGAGGCGGGACCCGGAGTCGAACCGAGATCCACGGATTTGCAATCCGCTGCATAGCCATTCTGCCATCCCGCCAGTATTGAAAATTGCCTTCAGCAATTTTTCAGGCTACCTGTCTCTCGATGATAAGAGTGGACTGGAGCCTTAAGTAAAAAAACCTCGGAGTGCCGAGGTTCTTTTAGATCCAGATTAATCGTTCCGATTGGTCAGGTGAAGAACCTGGATTATAAATTGGAGCGGGAAACGAGATTCGAACTCGCGACCCCAACCTTGGCAAGGTTGTGCTCTACCAGCTGAGCTATTCCCGCTTTGTAATCATCTGTGTGCGGCCTTCTCAGGCCCGCTGAATCAGTTCTGGTAACTGAATTGCGATTCGCTCAACAGAGGCCGCTATTATAAGTATCCACTGTTGGTCGTCAAGCACATTTTAAAAAATAGTGACAACAATCAGTAAATTAAGACGGCTTGCGCATTTCAAGCCAGGCGGACTTGAGATACATAAACATTGAGGTAACGGTCAGTACCGCGGCAATCAACAGGAATATAACCCCTGTAGTGCGGGTATCGAGTCCAAGAAACGGTACTTTATGTAGTAAAAAGCCAATGGCCAGCATCTGTACCGAAGTTTTGACCTTACCCATCATTGATACCGCTACCTTGGAGCGCTTGCCAACGGTGGCCATCCACTCGCGCAGGGCCGATATGGTAATTTCACGACCTACAATCACACAGGTGCTCAATACAACAACCAGGTGGTAACTGCTGGCTTCGGACGCAATCAGTATCAACACGACGACGACAATAAGCTTATCGGCGACCGGGTCAAGAAAGGCACCCAGTGCAGACTGCTGATCCAGCTTTCGTGCAAGGTAGCCATCGAACCAGTCGGTTACACAGGCAAGACCATAAAGCCACGCAGCTGCGGGCCTGGCCCAGTCGTAGGGCATATAAAAAAACAGGATAATGACTGGAATAAAGGCCAGCCGACTCAAGGTCAGTATATTAGGTATATTTAGTGGCATAATTTTTTGTTATTCAGAACGCAGCACATCATAAATGATTTGCGCGAGATTTCTACTAATACTCGGTACTTTTGCCAGATCTTCTACACCTGCCTGCTTAACGCCCTGCAATCCACCGAAATGCTTTATCAGGTTCTGCCTACGTTTCGGCCCGAGACCACTGATGGATTCTAGTGGCGAGGTACGTCTGGCTTTTTCTCGTTTAGCTCGATGACCACTGATCGCAAATCGATGCGCTTCGTCACGCACATTAAGAACGAGGTGAAATGCAATGGAATCTTCCGGCAGGTAAACATCACCACGGCCATCACTGAATACCAGTTTTTCCAGCCCTGCCTTACGCCCTTCTCCTTTAGCAACGCCGATTAGCAGGATATTATCAATTTGTAACTGATCCATCACCTCTACCGCCTGGCGTAATTGCCCCTTACCACCATCGATTAGCAGGATATCGGGTAGCTTGCCGGAGTCTTCCCCATCATTTGCTGCTTTTTTTAGTCGTGCATATCTTCGCTGCAGGGCTTGCCGCATGGCCGCATAGTCATCGCCGGGTTCGATGCCCTCTATATTAAAACGCCGGTAGTCCTGCTTATAAGCACCCTCCAGGGTAAACACCACACAGGACGCCATAGTCGCCTCACCCTGGGTATGGCTAATATCGAAGCATTCGATTCGCGTGGGTAGCTCATCCAGCTGTAACACCTGTTGAAGTGCCTCGAAGCGTTTTAGCATACCTGCGCGGGAGTTCATGCGTGCCTTAAGCGCGGTTTCAGCATTGTTCAGGGCCATCTGAATCCAGCGTGCGCGATCACCACGCACCTGGTGACTCAGCTTAATCGCATGCCCGGCCTGCTGGCTAATCGCCTGCTGCATGGTCTCGATATCAGGCAGCTCATGACTGAGGATAATTTCACGGGTCTGCTGCTGAGCACCTTCCTGCTGTAAATAATATTGTGCAACAAAGCCGTCTAACACTTCGGCCTCACTCAGCGCCTCCGGTAATTTGGGGAAATAACTCCGGTTACCGAGGTTACGACCCTCACGAATAAAGAACACCTGCACACAGGCCTGCGGGCCATTGCAATAACAGGCAACGATATCGACATCACGATCGTCGCCAGAGATGTACTGCTTCTCCACCACCTTCTGCAGCATACGAATCTGATCACGGAAATGAGCCGCCTGCTCAAAATCGAGCGCTGTAGACGCCTGCTCCATCTGTTCCACCAGGTCTTCTATTAACTGTGTACTCTTACCTTCCAGAAACATCATCGCGTGATTGATATCTGCCTGGTAGTCATTCTCGCTGATGTAACCAACACAGGGTGCCGTGCAGCGCTTTATCTGGTACTGCAGACAGGGACGTGAGCGATTTTTAAAATAGCTGTCTTCACACTGGCGTATCTTGAACAGCTTATGAATAAACTGCAGGCTGTCGCGCACAGCACCTGCACTCGGATATGGTCCCAGGTAACGGCCCTTTTTACGCTTAGCGCCCCGATGCACAATAATCTGCGGATAGGCTTCATGGCTCGATACATATATATAGGGGTAGGATTTGTCATCACGCAGCAGAATATTGTAGCGCGGCTGGTGCTCCTTAATCAGGTTCGACTCCAGCAACAGCGCCTCACTTTCGGTGTGAGTGATAGTGACTTCTATATGCTGGATCTGTTTCACCAGGGCCTGGGTTTTAATCGATAGCCCGGTCTTTCTGAAGTAACTGGATAGGCGGTTTTTCAGGTTTTTCGCCTTGCCGACATACAGCAGATTTTGCTGATCATCATACATGCGATAGACACCCGCCAGCGTTGAGACGTTTTTAAGGAAACGCTCTGCATCGAAAACAGTTGGTGGGGAGTCGTTACAGGGTTCAGGCATAGGCGGTTATTGTAGCAATTTTGTCGGGGGATGTCGGCATGGGGATGTTGAGTATTTGTCTTCTAGTTGATTGGATTTGGAGGTCATTGCTACTCGATGACCTGACGTTGACAGGTTCGCCTTTCGGCGTCTTGCCCTGTTAATTGAACTAGTTATTCTGTATGGTTTGTGGCGATTTCGCTTTTGTTTGTTGCAAGCTCATAACTCCACTATGTAATTTTGTCTTAGAGGTTCGCCTGCTGGCGCCTCACTTCTTTGTCTATAGCAACAAAGAAGTAAGCAAGAAAGTGCCACCGCAGCACACAAGCTTTTATTTTGAACAGCAAAAATAAAAGTCCCTTCTTCACTCGCAATTTTTGTGGCTGCTGCGGAACTCACGAATCAAACAGCGGATTCGCTCAGACATCCTCGCAGAGAGCCTCCATAAAAATCACTCCCTCATCAGCTTGTGTGGAGCGGGACCAGATCAAGAGCAAGAGCCAAAGCCAAAGCCAAAAGCACAATAAAGATCAGCATATATGAAAGTGACAGGTAATCCTTTGAAATACCCGTCTTGTAACAAAACTCCTCCACCCCTTGCCGAAAATTGTCTCTACAGAGGGGCAAAAATACAGGGATGTATTTTTGAGTGATGATAAGCCTGGACGGCGCATCAGCACGACCCAGAAAAAAAGCGATGCACTCACATCTGACCCGTTGAATGAATCAGGCCCATTACAATTTTCGGGAACCCTCATGTTTTTTATGAGGGCAAGGGTGAAGGAGCGGCACTCTTTTGCTTACTTTTCTGTTGCTGCAGACAGAAAAGTGAGGCGCCAGCAGGCGAACCTCTCAACTTCAGTATTTAGTGGAGACATGAGCTTGCAACTCATCAAAGTAAAGTCGCCATAAACCACGCAGAATAATTAGACAGGCAGAGGAGCAAGACGCCGAAAGGTGAACCTTAAGGTAAAGCACATAGTCAAGTTATAAGCTTGCAACCCAAAATACCATCGCAAATAACACCTTAAAAACCTGATTCAAAGCCAGGGACATCACCCCACATTAACAAAAACAGCCAAAATCACAAATGAGAATTTACTTTTAAAAGTAACTATAACTTATTGATTATATTAAGTCTCAGGTTCAAGCAAACCGTGTTTTATGGCCAAATGCATCATCTCCACATCATTCGACACATCGAGCTTTTCATGCAGGCGTTTTCGGTAGGTGCTGATGGTTTTCGGGCTGAGTGAAAGCTGCTCGGATATTGCATTGGTACGCATACCACGGCTAATCATGATCAGCACCTGGAGCTCTCGCTGGGACAACAGGTCGATGAGGGACTCTTCTCCGGGTAAC
>JBFHVK010000217.1:0-4931 GCA_041589615.1 Gammaproteobacteria bacterium
CTTTAGGAATTTCACGTTTAATAAGTCGTTCGATATCCTGAAGTAATTTAAGCTCATCAACACATACTAGTGACATTGCCTCACCTTCATTACCTGCACGACCCGTTCGACCGATTCGATGAACATAATCTTCTGCAACATTTGGTAATTCATAGTTCACTACATGAGGCAACTGATCGATATCAATTCCACGCGCAGCAATATCCGTTGCAACCAGTACACGTACCTGACCCGATTTAAAATCTGCCAGTGCCCGGGTGCGAGCACCCTGACTCTTGTTGCCATGTATTGCAGCAGCAGTGATACCATCAGTATTTAACTGTTCTGCAAGACGATTAGCACCATGTTTGGTACGGTTGAAAACCAGCACCTGGCGCCAGTTATTTGAGCCAATCAGATATGATAATAATTCACGCTTACGCTTCTTATCGACCGGGTGCACAACCTGGCTAACAGACTCTGAAGCAGTATTATGCCTGGCAACTTCTACAAGGCAGGGTGATTTAAGAAGTTCATTAGCCAGTTTCTTGATATCGCTGGAAAAGGTTGCCGAGAAAAACAGGGTTTGCTTCTGCTTAGGCAACAACGCAAGCACTTTACGAATATCACGTATGAAACCCATATCAAGCATACGATCGGCCTCATCCAGCACCAGTATTTCCAGTTTTGAAAGATCAACCGTACCCTGGCTAACATGATCAAGCAGACGGCCAGGGGTAGCAACCAGTATGTCTACACCTTTACGCAGCTGCTTTATCTGCGGATTGATATTGACCCCGCCAAACATCACACTGGCAGTCAAAGGCAGGTACTTGCCATAAATTTCAACACTTTCGAAAACCTGCGCTGCAAGCTCTCGTGTTGGTGTAAGTACCAGCGCACGAACTGGCTGGTCTCGTTTATTCTTTTCATTACCTCCAGCTGCCATCAGGCGCTGCAATAAAGGTAATGTAAAACCGGCTGTTTTACCGGTGCCGGTTTGCGCGCCACCCATAATATCCCGACCTTCAAGTATCGAAGGAATCGCCTGTTTTTGGATGGGAGTGGGTGTGTTGTAGCCTTTTTCAGACACAGCACGAAGTAATTCGGCCCTAAGGCCAAGGGTTTCAAATGACATCTATGATGTTCTCCAGAACATGGGGTATGAATCGGCCATCCAGGATATTACTGTTGTATTATTCTGGGACGGCCAGGGCAGAAACGGTTAATTTGTTTCTAGCTGAATCAGGGGATTACTGCTTTGAATACGGGTGCCGACCGAAGTGCACCTTTGTGTGGCCGGTATTATACATGATTTATGGTCTGAAGTGTGCAAATATTCAATTACCCTTATCTTTAAGCATATAGATGAGAAAAATGTCTGGTAAAACAGGACATTGCGCCATATCCTCATAATATACTGTCTTATCCGCACCGCTTATTTAGAAGGCTTTAATATGCATTACACAAAAGAGCAACTGGCAGAAATCGATTTACTCATCCAGTATCGAATCGATACCACTCAACAGGGTATAAAAGTCCACTCGAATGCGCCTGCGTCTACCCGTGAAGCAGTCGAACGACTTTATGAAAAAGGCCTGGTTACACACAAAGATGGCGGTTACCTGACGGATATGGGCAGAATAGCGGCGGAACATGCGCAGGCCCTGCACCTGATGCTCACACCCCAGGAACTTAGCCGCTCCAACTAGAAGTTACCTGTTGGCGACTATATATGACATAGTACTAACACTATGCCAGCCAGACTAACCTCCCCGCGCAAGTCTGGCAAGATAGCCAGGCACCGACTTTTTAGCCGTTGAAGACAAGGTACACATTGAATCAAACGAAATATCATTCAATGCGTATTCATCCCTGATATCATCCAGCATAGCCAGCCACAGATGCGCAGTCATCTCAGCGTCTGCCAGCGCCCTGTGAAAAGTGCCATCGCAGGGCAACTCCCTGTATTTCACCAGTGTAGCCAGCTTATGATCGGGCGAGTCCTGATACAGCCTACGAGCTATCAGCATGGAACAGGCAAATTTCGCTTCCTGCCTACGCCTGATTCGCTTCAACTCAGACTGCAGGAATCGACTATCAAAAGACGCGTTATGCGCAACAAGATTGAAGCCATCAATAAACTCGCAAAAATCACGCATCACATCCTTGCATGGAGCCGCCTGCTTAAGCATATTATTTGTGATGCCAGTATAATTTTCTATAAATGCTGAAATACGTTTTCCAGGATACATCAGCTGCTGATAGTGCTCTACGGCTTCACCATTAACCAGTTTTACTGCTCCGATTTCGATTGCACGATCACCATAGTCAGGAGATAGCCCGGTAGTTTCAAAATCGAGTACCACAACCGTAGCTGCACTGTGATTGTCCATCACTCAATCAGCTCCTGACTTTAAGGTTATTGTTAGTATCACGACTTTGCCGTATTAGCGCATTGCTATCAAAAGGACGTGCAGACTTGGCCAGCCTGTCGTATAGCACTACATTAGCGGTCGCAGCAAGATTCATACATCCAGCAGTTGGCACATACACAACAGCGTCAGCAATATCGATCAGCTGCTGGCTAATATTCCCGTCTTCAGGACCAAATATATAAAAGGCTTTTTCAGGGTGCACATACCCGGGTAATGGGATGGCATTTTCGGCAAATTCTATGCAGACGATCTGGAATTCTCTATCTATAGATTCTGTCAGGGATGAAACCCCGACAAGAGGAATATGCTGACTCACTTTGCGACTAATATCAGGTGTATTAGGGTTAAGTGCAAGCGCACGGCTATACCTCTGGCCGGTATAATATACAGCATCAACTCGATAGTTTCCCGCCGCTCGCATTACCGAGTCGACATTTTCAGGGCTTTTAGGGTTAACAAGACCAAGATGTACTACACCTGCATTCATACTGTCACACACATAACTGGATATAATTGAAACAGTATTATAACAATCCCTCAGGCATCAGGATCAAGGTATTTATATCCCTCATATATACACTAACTGCACAGCCGTGAAAAAAAGACTAAAATAGCTACAGGTAGTAACAAAAAACCCAGTCATATACACAGGCATAGTATAAATACATGGAATTCTCAAGAAGCTATTTTATTAGATCATCACATGCAGCATGCCTGTTTATACTGATAATCATCAGCACACACCACAGCACTGGCTACGCATCTGACCAGTTTACTATTTTTATACTTCATTCATACAGTCAGGAATACCCCTGGACACGAACTCAGCATAAAGGCTTTGTTGATACTCTCTACAGCCAGTCAAACCACGAGCTACAAATTAGCACTGAATACCTGGACACGAAGAGAAAAAAATACAGCAAGGAATATGCCGCTCAATTCTCTGATTACTTAAAAAACAAATATAACGGCTACACGCCCGACCTTATTTATGTCACAGATGATAATGCACTTAAATTTACACTGGACTACATTATAGATATATTCGGTGAGACATCCGTGATTTTCTCCGGCGTAAACGATTATTCAGTTCTTACCAGACTCGACAGGGAACATATTACCGGCGTATTTGAAAAAAAGGAGATAACCCAGAATCTTAAATTCATATACGCAATAGACGAACCTCCAGATGAAATCCTGATTGTAGGCGATGATTCCAACACATACAGAGCCATAAGGTATGAAATATCTGAACAGCTAACTGACTACCCCAGAGTCAAAGCAAACTATATTTCCAGCAACAAAATAGATGAAGTAGCAGAAGAATTAAAATCATCAAAGACAAAATATCTGTTTCTGACAACAATAGGCGGATTCATCGATTCAAAAAATAAAAACTTAACAATCAATGACAGTATAAAGAAAATCTCCGCATCGGGTGATTTTATAATATTCAGCATGGAAGACACGTATTTAGATCACGGCATTCTTGGAGGCTATGTTACAAGCGGCTCCAGGCAGGGAATAACAGCAGCAAAGCTAGCGCTGGAAAATATAAACGGGAAAGCCGTCTCTGACATATATCCTGTATTAGATAGCCCAAATGCCTTTATATTTGATCACAAGGAATTAACCAGAAGGAACATATCAATTCCCCCCGCCTTCAAAGCATCCACTATAATACTGAATTCGCCACCATCATTTTATGAGAAGCATAAGTTCTATATTATATCCAGCATAATAATACTATTCACGCTCTTACTCATCCTGCTAACCTCATTCCTGTTCATTTTATCCTTCAAAAACAGCCAGATAAAAAAGCACACTCTAAACCTCAAAAAGATCAGTGACACATTAAATACCGCACAACAAATAGCGCACCTGGGAAACTGGGAATGGAACTTAACAACTGGAAAAGCAAGCTGGTCAGAAGAAACATACCGTATTTTCGACACATCTCCTGAGGAGACAGAAGCCAGTTACGAGAACATACTCAAGTTCATACCTGACGATGAAAGAGAAAAAATAGACGCCACAATAAAAGAAACTTTAAGAACCCTTAAACCTTATGAAATAGAACACCGGATATTAACAAACAAGCATAAAACTGTATTTATCAGGCAGATTGGATGCATTCACAAGAACAAAGATGACGATTCAATAATTCTTATTGGCACACTACATGATATTACGCGCACAAAACAAAATGAAAACACCGAACTCGAAAGACTTTCAAAAATAGAACGTTACCAGGAAGCATTAATTGAATGGTCTCGTGTTGATTATGAAAACCTTGAACAGGCTATACAACGCGCGACCGAAATATCATCCAATACGCTAGATGTAGAAAGAGTGAGTATCTGGCTATATAATGACGACTACACTTCTATCCAGTGCCACGACCTGTTTCAGAAAGACATAGGACACACTAAAGGTCTTGAGCTATTTAAATCAGACTACCCTGACTATTTCATGGCATTGTCATCAAACAAGATGATCGTTGTTAATGATGCA
>JBFHVK010000218.1:0-4927 GCA_041589615.1 Gammaproteobacteria bacterium
AAGTATGTTGCATTATGGATTGATCTGGTGGGCGCCCCGGTTTATCCAGAAACATAGAATAAAAATAACGGGTGAAGAAAATATTCAGGCTGCATTAAAGAATAAACGTTCGGTTATTATAATGGCCGCGCATAGTCTGGGGCTGGAAGCGGCGGTTTCTGCAACAACACTTAGATACCCGGTTAGTGGGCCATTTAACCCCATGAAGAATAAACTTATTGACTGGCTGGTTGCCAGGGGGCGTGTGCGGCATGGTACTCATATATATACTCGAAAAGCCGGGTTAAGGCCTGTAATAAAAGATGTGAGATCAGGCAGGGTGATGTTTTATCTTCCGGACGAGGATTTAGGAAAGGAACGGTGTATATTCTCACCGTTTTTTGGAGTTCTAAAAGCCACGGTGCCTGTGCTGGGGCGATTGTCGAAAACTTGCGGTGCTGATGTTGTACCCTGTATGACCTGTTATGATGAGTCATCCAGGAAGTACATTGTTCATTACCTTCCGGCAATGAATAACTTTCCGGTGCTTGAAGATGATGAAGATACGGCTACGATGAATGCGGCTCTTGAGCAGATAATCAGGATATGCCCGGAAAATTATTTCTGGTCATTGAAATTATTCAAGACTCGCCCTGAGGGTGAGTCAGGATTTTATGATTCGTAATTTTTTCTGCTCGGTTGTGAAGTAGCTTTCCATTATTTCAATCTTTTTCATAGCATCTTCTATCAGGTCCGACGTTAGGCATTTGCTGGTTTCTGAAGCCAAATCGGTTAGTTTATGATATCCAATGCTGCCGCTAATGCCTTTTATCTGATGTAGAATTGAGTTCGCACTGTCCATATCTTTGTGAGAAATCGAGTGCTTTAATTCCTTGATGTAAGTTGGGAACTGTTTAATATATTTTTCCTGGATGTCTTCGATGACTTCGTTGTCAGCTATATCAGGAGGAGCAATTGAATCGACGGCATCATTAAGTGCTTCTGCTGGTTGTATATAGTTCTGTATGGTTTTTATCAGGTCATTAATAATGATTGGTTTGGTAAGAGTGGCATCAAAACCAATTTGAATAAATTCCTGTTCATGTTCCGTTAGAGCATCTGCTGTTAGTGCAATTATGGGTTTCTTATATTCATTGAGTCTGAGCTCTTTTATGGCTTCTCTGCCATTCATGACAGGCATCTGTATATCCATAAGTATAATGTCGTAGTTATTTGCCAGTGCTTTCTCTACACCCTGGAGGCCATTATCAGCTGTATCGATGACTATGCCATAATCTTCGAGGTATGCTTTCACAAGTTGCTGAATTTCATAGGTGTCTTCGACAAGTAAGATGTGTCCGCCTATATCTGTGTTCTCAATCGGCTTAGTGATGTCCTTCGCATGGAGTTCATTCGGGTTGATAGCTGTGAGCAAAGTATTTTCGTTCTGCAGATAGCCGGCCTTTATTGAACAGGTGAAGCGACTTCCAAGATCCTTGATGCTTTCAACGCGGATGTCGCCATCCATTAACTGGGCAAGTCGCCTGGATATTGTTAGTCCTAGCCCCGTACCGCCATAACGTCTGGATATCGACGAGTCGGCCTGTGAAAACGGATTAAATAGATTCTTTTGTTGCTCTTTCGTCATTCCAATGCCGCTGTCGCATACTTCTATATTCAGCATGTCCTCATGTTGATTATATGAAATGTTAATTTCAACTTTTCCATCATCAGTAAATCGAATCGCATTGCTGGCGAGATTAAGTATGATTTGTTTGGTGCGAGTCGGGTCATTAATGATTTTTTCAGGTAGCGGCATTTTATAATTAATAATTAATTTAATGCCCTTGTCCATGGCTTTTTCGTTGAGCAGTCTTTTCACATGTTCTGTTATAGTAACTATAGAAAATGCGCGTTTCTCAATAGTCAGTTTATTGGCTTCAACTTTTGAGAGATCGAGTATGTCGTTGATCAGGTGTAGTAGATGATTTCCATTCTGCAGGACAATATCCAGCATTTCATTTTGCTGTTTCTTGTCCCTGGCCTTGTCGAAGCGTATGCGCTCGCTATAGCCAAGTATTGATGAAAGTGGGGTGCGAATTTCATGGCTCATATTTGCAAGGAAGGTGCTTTTTTGCTGACTTGCAGCAAGCGCTTCCTCACGATTCCTGATTTCTTCAATCAGATCCGTGTTTGTCTTTTTTAACTGAAGCTGATTATTGTCGATAGTGTCGAGCATTTCATTGAGAAATTTTGAGACCAGACCGAATTCATCTTTTCTGTCGCTATTGAGCCTGAGTTTGCTCTCACCTTTTGATATTCTCTGGATTATATTAATTATATGCTCAAATGGTTGCTGAATTATTTTGCTGTTAAGCCAGAAAAGAAGCAGGCTGAATATTACTGAAAAACCTACAATGGAACTACCGTATTTAACCCGTTCAAGAGTCGCGCCACGCTTGAGCGATGGAAAGCTAAAATTAATTTCAATAGCTTCAAACGGAGTTTTGATCTGGGATGTCACATGATATCCCTGTTCATGCTTGTTACCTAGTTCAATGGTTTCGTTGTTGATATTAAAGACAACATGCTTTATGTCGCTTTTCTTGAAAAATTTTCGGGCATCCTGCCTGATGCCGACAGTGCTACGGTTGTCATGAAGTAATGATTCGATGAGGTGGACAAACTGAAGGCTTTGCCAGGAGTATTCCTTCTCGCTGGCGGTTTCAAATGTGGAAATAAAGGGTACTGTAATAGAAAAGGATAACAACAGAATTATCCAGATGGTAACGGCGGTGATTTTTATTGCAATACTGCCATTCCAGTTGCTGGCAAGATTGGTAGTTGTTTCGCGATTAAAATCCATTATTTCATTCCTGACCATTTCAGGAACATGGCCATTGGGCAAATATTAGTAATGCCGGCAAGGATAAGCATGCCAGCTATAAACCAGGGAAGAAACCATAGTTGTTCCGGGAAAACCAGAAAAGGTGTATATACAAGTATTGCGACAATAATGCGTAATGCGCGTTCAGAGTCGACATAGTTTAGCCAGTGAGTGTGGCTGGGTTCATCGCTATATGTGCTTGTGATGTCCTGGTTTCTGAGGTGGTTAATTATGAGGGTGATTCGCAGGTTAGTTATGCCCTCAAACATGAGTAGTGCAATAAATGCATAAACAGGAATCATAGTTTCGAAATATGCAGCATAAATGAGGGTTGCCCAGAGTGCAAAACCCAGTATCAGTCTAAATATTCGTTCACTCATAATGCTAAAATCCACATTGTATTCTTAAAGCATAGTTGAAAATCTAAAGCAGGCTATATGTTGGGGTGTGCGCATCATTCACTGGTATTAAAACCAGTTGTATTGTGGCTGCCGTCACAGAAAGGCTTGTTTCTGGATGCCCCACATCGGCAGAGTGCGGTTTCTTTGCCATGCCATGCTTTTCGGCCGCTGCCAGATCTGATAAAGCAGTTACCAGTAACCAGTAGTGGGCCATTTTTAAGGCAGCTGATTTTCAAGGGGCCGGTCGCCGTGGTATTGCCTGTGCCTTCGTTGCCAACTGCACCAGAGTCTTTAAAACTGCTCAAATGACTGTTATCACAAAATGGTTTATTAGATGACATGCCACAACGGCATAGTGCTGCGCGGAACTGTGTGCCTGGCATTTCATCTGTAATGCCTTCGATCTGTAAATCTGCATGGATGAAATAAGGGCCGTTATAGCTCACGCTAATACTGTTCTCAGGTGGAGCCGATTCGGCTCGCCTGCCCTGCTTGTCCCTGTAGCTGAGTGCGCCACTTGGGCAGCGGCTAATAATGTTGTCTATCTCATCTAAACTTGCCAGATCAGGGTTGCACCAGGGGGTACGGCCACTCACAAACAGTTCTCCACTGGAGTAGCCGCATTCTCCAATATGAATGCAGAGCTTCTCATCCCAGTCGATGTCGATATGTTTACCAGGATAGGTATAGATGGTTTGTTTGCTCATGTTCAGTCCTGTTGGCAGGCGATCCTATGAGTATAGTGGCTTATGAGAAATTGGGTGTTATTCTGAGGTCGATTCAGGTAGCCCGCGAGACATAAGGGGGCGCATGGTTGTTAACAGTGACTTAAATAGCAGCTTATTCTGCTGCTCTTCAGCAGCGAGTAGCTCTTTCATGTGCTGGCGCTGTGTGGGCATGGAAAAGCAGGCTGGGCAGGAGTCGGCAATGATGGGTAGCTCTGCAGAGCTGGCAAAATCCCTGGTCTGGCGTTCCCTTGCATACACCAGTGGGCGAATAATTCGCAGGTCTCCATCATCATTAATATAGTGAGCTTTCATGGTTTTCAGCTGGCCACCATGGAAGGCTGACATGAGGAAGCTTTCTGCCAGATCATCCAGGTGCTGTGCCAGTGCAATTACATTGAAGCCGTGTTCACGGGCGGTGCTATACATGATGCCGCGCTTGATACGGGAGCAGAAAGCACAGTACGACGGTTTACCCATATGGTTCTTGGCCATTTCCATAATCGCTTCTCGACGATAATGGTATTCCACGCCAAGTGATTCGAGGTATGGAATCATGGGTGATGGATCAAAATCGCCCGCCATCGGGTCGACGGTCATAGCGGCGAATTCAAAACGAATTGGTGCATGGCGCTGGAAATGCTTGAGTATATGCAGGAGTGACAGTGAGTCTTTTCCTCCCGAAAGCCCGAGCAGTACACGATCGCCTTCACGAATCATGCTGAAGTCCATCAGTGCGCGGCCGGTCTGGCGCAATAGGGTTTTTGGGGGCTTAATGAATTCGCTCATGGCCGCAAAGATACAGCCTGTGAGTGAATTTGCAAGGTAAAAAACAGCGGGGTATAGCCATCAGCTTAATGCTCTAAGCATCACTACAGGTGTCAGGGCGGCAGTATAAATCCCGGGCATAAAAAAACCCGGCATTCCCTGCCGGG
>JBFHVK010000219.1:0-4922 GCA_041589615.1 Gammaproteobacteria bacterium
CAGTTGCAGCATTATTGCGCGTAGTGACTGTATCATCAGCCATGCCAACCGTGACACACTCGACAGTATTATTGCCTGGGATCACATCGCACGAGAGAGCAAAAGCTCTGTTAATTACATCGACCTGATCAGAAACGCACTTGTATTTGAACGATTACCCTTTGAATATATAGAAAGCGCATTCTCACGCATGAAACCCAGTTATTTTCGTAAGGGAGAATCCATTCCAGCCGAACAATGTGATGCATATTACCTGATAATGAGTGGTCGAGCGGAAGTACAGAAATTTGATAGCCTCAGCCAGCAATACCGGCGCGTAACAGAACTCGGTGTAGGCGATATTTTTGGCGAGGAAGCCCAGGTTTCCGGCAGACACCCAAATGAAACGATTCACATACTGGAAGACAGTGAAGTATTAATTCTCTGCAGCAAGGACTACAGGGAATTGATTAGTCGGCCGGTGATACGTACTGTACAGGCACAGGTTGCCAAAACTATGCTGGACAACGGCTATCAGCTAATCGATGTACGTTTTGCGGAAGAGCACACCGAAAATCGCATTGCAGGCGCCATCCTGATTCCGCTGTCCGAGCTGAGCAAACGACTCCATGAACTTGATAAGGACAGGCCCTATATCATCTATTGCCACTCAGGCCCCCGAAGCACTGTCGCGGCACTTATTCTGCACCAGAATGGCTTTGAGGCCATGTCACTGGACGGTGGAATTAGAGACTGGCCATACGATGTTGAGCGTCCCAGCGGAAAACACAACATTGTGTCTGCAAAAAGGAAATTCCACTAGATATAGTAGATTTTCTTCACAAAACCGGATAAATGGCATAGATTTTACCCTCCTCGAGCTCTAAACTGGCTAGTAATCACAGCCTTTACAGACCGTGATTACACAATTCCAAATAGCACAATAAACGGGGAATCTATGTCTACAGACTACTCTGAAAAGCGTAACTTCTTTCGCATGAACCTGGATTGCATAGCTGAGTATGTAGTAAATGGCTCGGGTAATCGCAAATCAGGCACTGTGACCAACCTCAGCGGAGACGGCATTTCGATTATTGCCGATCAGTCTGTTGAACCTGGTACTGAAGTACGTGTTTCAATCAAGCCGGAAAACGAAGTTACACCTCCACTGGATGTTGTAATGGAAGTTTTACGCTGCGAGCAGCACGACACAGAAAGCTATCTGCTAGCTGGCAACATTACCAGCCGCTAGCATTGCGACCGGTTAGCACCAGCTAACCAGACTGTTTCGCCCTTTTTTTCTGGCTGTCACACAGCCGGACATAAACACTCCCCCTCAAAAAAAGCCGTTCAACTTATCTTTCATACAATTACCAGCCCATCACTAAATCTGATAGTCTATTTTCAGTTTTTAATAAATATCTCACTACGCAAAGACACCTGTCGGCTATACACCAGGCATAGAAACCAAACAACTTAACGGGGAAGATCAGGCAAACTGATTAAAACGGACTGGTACGGGATCAGTTTCAGCGGTTGCCATAAAGGCACTGATAGCCGCTGATGGGGGCTCACTGGTTGCGAGACTTGCCACCGAAGAGATTTCACTAACCGTTGTTTGAATAGCAGATGCTTCAGACTCACCCTCAGCCTGTTCGCCCGTCTGAGAAACCTTTGAACTCGATTGCTGCTCATTCTGTTCTATTTTTTCAGACGCCTCTTCTCGCCGCTGTATAGCAATATCGATGCGGGCACGCGCTGCCAGCTGGTTTGCGTTAGCCGCAACTCTAAGATCCTGGGGGGAAGGATCTGCAGGCGCCAGTGCAGCACTGCGAATTTGCTCAGCCTTTTCCAGAGTTGCCTCAGGATCACCTGGAACCCTGGATACATCCAGTTTAACCTCGCCACCGATAGCATAGGCACGACCATCAGGTCCACGCTGATAGGTATAACTTGGCCCACCTCTTACAAGACTACCACCAGCAGCCATATGTGCAGCTTCATGCGCCCTGACTTCACGGTCACGGGCGCGAAGCTCTCGCAACATGCGCTGCTCTTCGGACTGTAATTGCTGGTTTTGCTTATCATCTTCAGCAGATCCGGCTGAAGGACGTGACAGATTGTTTACACGACGCGAAGAACTCGTGTCGAGTGGGTTGCTGGATTGAATAGTCTGTGAACTACTTAGATTCATAAAGTACTACTCATCATTATGGAGTACTTGGCCAGAAGTGTGTTTGTCAGTTTGCGAGATCAGGCAAAGGTGTTGATGATCGTACCCAGTACTTCATCAGCTGCGGATACCACTTTTGCAGATGCCTGCACCTGAGTCTTGTTCTGCTGTAACTCAAGCAGTGAACCTTCAAGATCGGTATCCTGTCCAGCTCTGTTTAGCTGATCGGCGCTAGCAATTTCAGACGCATTGCGACGCAGGCCATCAAGACCACGCTGAATACCCTGTAATGCTTCATTTTGAACTGACAAAACGCCCATAACCATACTCCAGACGAACATATACGTATTTAATTAATACCATAAGCCCTAAAGCAATTCAAATGAACAGCTACGAACGGTCGATGTTTACGACAACCGGCGCAAACTAGGCCTGATCTACCTCAGTTTCCTTATCCTGACCCGCCTGATCGGTACCAGATTCTGAATTTTCAGCGAAGTTTGCCTCATTTTGATCGGTTATATCCGCTTCCTGCTCAGCCTCGGCTGTTTCGGCTGTTTCGGCTGTTTCGGCTGTTTCGGCTGTTTCGGCTGTTTCGGCTGTTTCGGCTGTTTCGGCTGTTTCGGCTGTTTCGGCTGTTTCGGCTGTTTCGGCTGTTTCGGCTGTTTCAGCTGTTTCAGCTGTTTCAGCTGTTTCAGCTGTTTCAGCTGTTTCAGCTGTTTCAGCTGTTTCGGCTTCTGCAGAAATCTCCTGCTCTAATGCCAGCTCTGGATGTAATTTGTCCAGATCCTTAATATCTGCGAGGCTTGGTAGTTCATCCAGGTTTTTCAGGTTAAAGTAATCGAGGAATTCACGCGTGGTACCATACATTGCCGGTTTACCTGGTACATCTTTATGCCCCAGAACCCTCACCCACTCACGCTCTGACAGGGTTTTCATGATGTGACTACTGACACTTACACCCCGGATTTCTTCAATTTCACCACGAGTTATTGGTTGTCGATAGGCAATCAGTACCAGGGTTTCGAGTAATGCCCTTGAGTATTTGGGCGCTTTCTCTTCCCACATGCGTGAAACCCAGCCCGCACAGTCTGGAATAACCTGCATACGATAACCACTGGCAACTTCCCGTAGCTCTACACCACGCCCCTGATAATCTTCCTGAAGTGACTGCAGCGCCTGTGATATCTGGGAGCTATTCGGGCGGTCTTCATCTGGCTCAAAAAGTGTCTCTAGTTTGCGCATATCCATCGGGTGATCTGCGGTCAGCAGTATGGCTTCCAGGATATTTTTTAACTGTGCTAATTCCATCATTAATCGTCTATTGCTGGGTCTATGTCTACGCCCAGTTGAGGACCTGCCTCAACGGGAATTTCGGCTTCACTGGCGGCTTTTACATATATCGGTGCGAATGGCTCCGATTGAACCAGGTCAATCATTGCGCCTTTCAGCAACTCAAGAATCGCCATAAAGGTTACTACTATGCCACGTCTACCCTCTTCATAACTGAACAGGCTAACCAGGTCAGTGAACCCGTCACTGCTGACGGCCGCCAGTATACTGGTCATTTTTTCACGAATTGACAGGGTTTCACGCTGAATCAGGTGGTGGCTATTAATTTCAGCGCGATTGAGGATTTCCTTAAAGGCAATCAGCAGTTCACGCAAATCAACTTCCGGCTCCGGCCGGGTTAATTCAATCGGAGGCGGCTCGGCCCTGGCAATAAAGCTATCGCGTTCCTGACGAGGAATTTCATCGATATCTTCGGCTGCTTTCTTGAAACGCTCGTATTCTTGCAGGCGACGTACCAGCTCTGCCCTTGGATCATCCTCTTCTTCCGCCGACTCAACTCGTGGCAGAAGCATTCTCGACTTGATTTCAGCCAGCATTGCAGCCATCAGCAGGTATTCTGCGGCCAGCTCAAGGCGCATCGACTGCATCATGTCGATATACTGCATGTATTGTGCTGTGATATTGGCAATAGGAATATCAAGCACATCCAGATTCTGCCGCTTGATGAGATATAGCAACAGATCAAGCGGACCTTCAAAGGCCTCCAGGAACACTTCCAGTGCATCTGGTGGAATGTACAGGTCTTCCGGCAACAGCGTTAACGGCTCTCCCTGGATGACGGCGAACGGCATTTCCCCCTGGGAGGGTATTTCTTTCGCTGTATTCTGGTTTACAGGTTCACTCACTCAATATCACTCTGGCAGTATTCTAATTTTAATCAGGCCCCGACGTTGCGGGGCCTGTCATGTTTTAAAGGCTTGAAACTGGTTTAACGACTCAGGCTCATGACCTTACGAACTTCATCGAGTGTATCACGTGCAACATCTCTTGCCGCCTCGCAACCCTCATCAATAATCGCCTTAACCGATGAAGGGTCATCGATATAATCCCTGGCACGCTCACGAATCGGTTTGAGTTCTGCAATCACCGCATCGATGACGGGCTGCTTACACTCCACACAACCTATTCCAGCAGTAGTACAGCCCTGCTTCACCCATTCACGGGTATCGTCATCCGAATAGACGGCATGCAGTTGCCATACAGGACAACGTGCTGGATCACCCGGATCTGTTCTTCGAACCCTGTGCGTATCCGTTGGCATAGTACGCAGTTTCTTCGCCACGTCATCCGGATCTTCACGCAGAGAAATCGTATTACGATAGGACTTGGACATTTTCTGTCCATCCAGCCCCGGCATTTTTGAAGCCGGCGTTAGTAGTGCCTGTGGCTCGGGAAGAATGATCTTACCGGAACCTTC
>JBFHVK010000220.1:0-4849 GCA_041589615.1 Gammaproteobacteria bacterium
AGCCAGGGTTACGATGATGACTGGGTAGAGCTGATCAATCTGCAGTTACAGCCCCATCCCTCGCTGGGTGAAAAGCAACGCAGGGCGCTGGACTATGACTACAGCCTGCAAGATGGAATGATTGAAATACCCGTACGACGGGCACTGGTAGGTTATCTTTTACAACAGCTGAAGGTTGATACAACCGCTGACGCATCATTGAACCCGAATGCCTACCAGCTGGTGGTTGCTAACCGGGATGAAATTGAAGCCTTTGCAGGCTGGGTATTTGAGTAGAATGAAAATACCGATGTATTAGTAATCACAGCTATAGTCTTAGTAGCACATGACGCATCCCCACTCTCCATCAGCATTTTTAACTGAATCTAGCTGACTATATTTCTGCCTGAACTCCGATGATCCCAGAATCCCTCCCTGTTTTAGAGTGGCGTCAATTTCCTCAATATCTTCTTCGTCCCTGATTTTAAGCCTGATAAGTTCTTCATAGACGGCTGCACATCCTGCAGCGTCGTCAGCCACTGACGTATAGGTGGAATGCGCGGTAATCAGGCTATCAGCTTTATTCAGGGCATTGCAGTGATAACTCGACCAGGCCCAGTCCTCTACTTTATTTACCTGCGCTTGCCTGACACTGCTAAGTTCTATGTAACGCATGCAGTCAAACAGGTATTCATCCGCTTCCAGCAAGCAGGATAAATAACCGCTTCGCCAGAGCGACTCGTTTCTGCCATACGTCCTGTTAATGTAGTCGGTATAGCGCTGACTTAAGGCATGCATCATCTGCGAAACCGCACTATCTGCATATGGCGTAATCAGCAGCAATGTTTTGTCAGGTAGCAATGCATAGGCATGTATATGGCAGTTATATTCTGTTGCACACTCCTGCATAAGCTGCAGGTAAAACTGGTAATCCTTATCAACATAAAAACAGAATCCACCCTGGGTGGTTTCCTGCTGGACCAGTTGGGTAACACCCGGAAAATTGTAATTTTGCCTGCTAGACATTAGAAACACTCTACAAATAATAATTATTAATGACGTCAGTTTAGCCGTTGAACGACTTATATTTATTGATTTTGGGCAAGCAGCACCACGAGTACCGCCTTCAATAATGCACCGCCAGCCATACTGTATCTATAGCTGCTGCAGTGCGTTCAACCCTGTGTTTTTTATGTGCAGGAATATCTAAATAATCTCCTGCCCTAAGGGTAACCGATGGCTGATCTTCAAACACCAGTACGGCCTCACCTTTTAATACGATAACCCATTCATTCTTTTGCTGATCATACCAGTCATCCCCTGGAGTCGCATGCCCCCTTGAGACTATTCGTTCGATCTTAATATGCTCAGCCTTTATGAGTTCGTCAAATTTTTCTTCGGGCAGGTCGGCTGGAATTGAATCGAATATATTTTTCATATTTATGCCTGCTCTATGACTTAACCTTTCCCAATAGTCTGTACCTACACCTATTCACCAGCATATACCTGTAAAGGATGGTATTCGACCGACCCATTAACTGACACAGACTCGATCAGTGCAAAGCGATCAACTGCCCATTCGACTGACACTACGCCTTTAGCAGAATCCTTCTTATCAACATCACCATGAAACTTTCGC
Source organism: Gammaproteobacteria bacterium (assembly GCA_041589615.1). Taxonomy (GTDB): domain Bacteria; phylum Pseudomonadota; class Gammaproteobacteria; order SZUA-229; family SZUA-229; genus SZUA-229. The sequence goes on from JBFHVK010000220.1 coordinate 1,619, forward strand.
ATCAGGGTTATATGAGGTCGATACTCCCGGTCTTCTGGCGTATAGCCACAGACATCAAGAGCTGCGCCAAGCCGTAGATGTAAATCCGTTAGCTCGGCAGGAACCTGTTCAGGCCCCAGCCATAAAATGCCCGCACGTTTAAAGCGGCCGAAACGATTAATACTCACCACAAAGGGGTCGATTTTTATGGCCATGGCCTGCTGCTTAACGCAGTTAAGTCGTTCTTCAGTGATGTTGCCCAGGAAATGCAGGGTAATATGTAAATTGCTATCCAGGTAACGACGCCCTTCAACATGCGCATACGGCGATTGTTTGAAAGCAAGACTGATCTGCTGACGAACTGTATCATCAGGCCACAGGGCAAAAAATACCCGCCTTAGTTTTTGTTTAGATGCCCCGGTGTTCATCGAGCAGTCGCTGTATGCCATTGAGCGCTTCATAGACAGCCTGCAACCTGACGGCATGCCGGTCACCGCCAAACTGGAATCGCATTGCCTCAATTAAGCGCCCCGGCCTGGCCCATGCAATCCATACAGTACCAACGGGCTTATCATCACTACCTCCACCCGGCCCGGCCACCCCACTGATCGATACGCCCAGGTCTGCAGAGCAGCGATCGAGCAGCCCCAGCACCATTTCCTTCACCACGGGCTGACTCACAGCACCATGTTGATCTAATGTGTGCAAGCCCACACCGAGGAAATCCTGCTTCGCCTGATTGCTGTAGCTAACGATACTGCACTCGAACCAGGCCGAACTGCCTTCAAGGTCTGTCACTGCCTTGCCCAGCCAGCCACCTGTACAGGATTCAGCACTGGCGATACGCTGCTCTCGCTGTAATAACTGAGGGGCCAGTTTCTTCAGCAGGGATGTAAGGTGATGTTCTGTGATTTCGTTCGACATGATTCCAGCAGTATTCAGTATGGTTATTATTCCTGGTTTTCAGTATTAAGTTATCATGACACCCCTTCCAGTAACAGGCTGCATTCTATCCACACGCAGCTGACATAAATTCATGCCATTTCTGCACAACTAGGCTTTGCGCTAACTGTTTGTTAACAGTAGAATTTGCCCCATGACTGCCGCCACCGAATCCACACTCGAAAAACCAGAGTCCTGCCCTGCCGACGTTAACGGTCAGGATGAGGCAATCGCTCCAGCTTCAAAGGCAGCAGCGAATAGTGCACAACACACACCCATGATGCAGCAATTCCTGCGCATTAAGGCGGAACACCCGGATACACTGCTGTTTTACCGTATGGGGGATTTCTACGAGCTATTTTTCGATGATGCACGACGTGCAGCCGAACTGCTGGATATTACCCTCACCGCACGTGGCAAATCCAATGGTGAGGCGATACCCATGTGCGGTATTCCCTACCATGCTGCAGATAACTACCTGGCACGCATCATCAGGGCGGGTGAATCGGTCGCTATCTGCGAACAGATTGGTGATCCGGCCACATCCAAGGGCCCGGTAGAACGCCAGGTGGTACGCATTGTGACACCCGGCACCGTTACTGACGAGAACCTGCTGGAAGAACGCCGTGATAACTTTCTCATGGCGATAGCCAGTCAGCCTGACGAGATAGGAATTGCGGTACTCGATGTTGGCTCCGGACGATTTTTCGTGCAGCAACTAAACACCGAGGAACAGCTACATACCGAACTGGAACGTATTAAGGCAGCTGAAATACTTATCTCTGAAGATGACCCGCTCTATTCGCAGCTGTCATCACACAAGGGCGTGCGTCGACAGCCACCCTGGTTTTTTGAAATTGATACCTGCCAGCGACTGCTCACCGAACAGTTTAAAACCAGGGATCTTTCCGGTTTTGGCTGTGATGGTATGACCCAGGCTATTAATGCAGCTGGCTGCCTGATGCAGTATGTGAAAGACACCCAGCGTACTGCATTACCCCATATACAGGGTTTACGTGTAGAGCGCAGTGAAGACTCGGTACTACTGGATGCCGCCAGCCGACGTAACCTGGAGCTGGAAATAAATTTACAGGGTGGCCATGAAAATACTCTCGCCTCTGTGATTGATAAAACCAGCACGTCCATGGGCAGTCGCTGCCTGCGTCGCTGGATTAATCGACCTCTGCGGGATCAACAAAAACTCGAACAACGTCACGCATCCATTGAATCATTACTCGAAAACCGTGACTACAGTGAACTGCAGGGCCAGCTAAAACATATTGGTGATATCGAACGCATTATCAGTCGAATCGCGATTAAATCCGCACGTCCAAGAGATTTATATACGCTGGGCAATTCACTCGCTCAACTGCCACACATTCAGCAGCAGCTAAGCCAGCTACCCTCACAGCGCCTGCAACAGTTATCACAACAGATTAGTGAACACCCGGCCACCGTTGGATTACTGCAAAGCGCAGTTATTGATAATCCACCGGTTGTGATTCGTGATGGCGGTGTGATTGCCGAAGGTTATGATACCGAGCTGGATGAACTCAGAAGCCTGAGCCGTAATGCCGACCAGTTTCTGGTTGATCTGGAAGCCCGCGAAAAAGAACGTACCGGCATCAGCACCCTGAAGGTTAGCTATAACCGTGTGCATGGTTTTTATATCGAAATTTCCAGGGCCCAGTCTGCGAATGCACCTGACGATTATATTCGGCGCCAGACACTGAAATCTGCCGAACGATTCATCACACCCGAACTAAAAGAATTTGAAGACAAGGTACTCAGCGCAAAAGAACGCGCACTAAGTCGTGAGAAAGCACTGTATGATGAACTGCTCGAGAAGCTGTTAATCGAACTACAGCCACTTCAACAATGTGCCGAAGGCTTATCTGAACTGGACACCCTGTGTTGCCTGGCAGAGCGAGCAGATACACTAAACTACTGTCGACCCGAGTTCCAGTCACGCAGTGGCATTAACATTACAGCAGGCAGACACCCTGTTGTAGAACAGGTGAGCCAGCAGGGATTTATTGCCAACGATAGCAAACTGAATGACCAGCAACGTATGCTAATTATTACCGGTCCGAACATGGGCGGTAAATCAACCTATATGCGACAGACTGCACTGATTGTTCTAATGGCTCACATCGGCAGTTTTGTGCCCGCCGAAAAAGCACTGATTGGCCCGATTGACAGAATATTTACTCGTATCGGCGCCTCAGATGATCTTGCATCGGGTCGTTCAACCTTCATGGTAGAAATGACTGAAGCGGCTAACATATTAAATAACGCAACCGATAAAAG
>JBFHVK010000221.1:0-4836 GCA_041589615.1 Gammaproteobacteria bacterium
AGTGCATTGTATGCTTTTTGAATGAGATGTTTTTTATTTTCAAGATTCCAGTCATGCAGAATATTACCCATGGTAATCACATCTGCTTTCGGGAATTCCACTTCAAAAAAATCACCAGAGATGACCTTAATACGATTCGTTAATTCGGCTGCATCGATATGTTTCTGTGCATGGGGTGCAACGGGGGGCAGGTCAAAGGTAGTAAAGCTCAGGTGTGGATGTTGTGAGGCAATGATGCGTGATAATAAACCGGTCGCTCCGCCTATGTCTGACACCGTTTTGTATTTGTTAAATTGAAATTTCTGGCCGAGTATCTGGAAGTTCGCTGCCTGGAATCCTGTCATTGCATCCAGGAACTGACCGAGACGTGCATGGTCGGAATAGAGCTCTTCAAACATGGGTTTGCCTTCATGTTTGATTTCGTTTTGTGGTTGACCGGTTTTCAGTGCATCGCCCAGGTTATTCCAGAAGCCAAACAATCGGTTGTTGAGCATCTCAGGCATTCCACCAATATACATCTCGCTATTCTTATTCAGAAATGCATTCGTGTTGGCGGTATTTTTGTAGCGTGCCTTTGGCCCTTTACCTTCTCTTTCCAGAAAGCCGGATGCCAGTAGCGCATCTAAAAAATCATAAGTTCCCCGTGGATGTATGCCCAGGGTTTCACCGAGGTCTTCTGCGGTCATTGCCTTATCGTCCAGAACAGTGAACAGGTCGAACTCCACTGCGGTGAGCAATACTTTGGAAGCCCAGAATGCAGTTGATGTTTGCATGATATGACCTGGGTCCAGCGCCATTAATGGGGGATGTTTGGTTGGTTGTGAAAACGCTTCATTTGTCATGATGAATTCCCTGAGGGTGATGTTTGTGTGATGAACTTTAGTTGTTAATCTGTGGTAGATAAATATCTATCTGGTTGCTAGACTGTTAACAAATTGGAATCAATGCTGGTTATGGATAAGTTATCTCGCATCGAAATTTTCATACAAGTGGTTGAAATGGGTAGTTTTTCTGCTGCCAGTGATCGGCTGGGTATTACTCGGGCAGCGGCCAGTAAGGCCGTATCGCAATTAGAAAAATCGCTGGGTGGCCGCTTACTGAACCGAACCACACGTCACGTAAGCACCACCGAATCGGGTGCCATATATTTCCAACGTTGTAAGGATATCATTGAACACCTGGAAGATGCGGATGACCTGGTGGCTGGTCTTAGTGGTACTCCCAGAGGCACTTTGCGTATTAGTGCACCCAGTGTTTTTTCGCAGCAGCATCTGACGCCGTTACTGGGTGAGTTTAGAAATCTTTATCCGGCGGTTAATATCGATCTTAATGTGAGTAATCATTTTGTTGATCTGGTAGATGAAGGTTACGACCTGGCAATTCGAATTTCGCATCTCGAAAATTCAGACATCATTGCTCGCCGTTTAACAAGTTGTAATCATGTATTGGTAGGGTCGCCGGATTATCTTGAAAACGCACCTCCATTACACACTCCAGATGATCTGAAAAATCATTCCTGTATTCTTTATTCATTTACCCAGGGTGCAAAATGGCCGTTTATTAAAGACGGCGTTGATCATTCGATTAAGGTTGAACCGGTGTTTGTCTCAAATCACCCTGAGACAATTCTTGAATCGGTAATTAACGGTATCGGGGTTACCATTTTACCAACATTTATCGCGAGTGAAGCTTTAGTGAGTGGCAAATTGAAGGTTGTACTGCAGGATTATGAAACTTTGAATCTTGGTATTTATGTTGTCTATCTTTCACGACAATATCTTCCATTGAAGGTCCGGGTGTTTGTGGATTTCCTGTTAGAAAAAATACATGAGCCACCGTACTGGGATGTAAATTTAGAGTAATAGGGGACAGACCCCATTAATACAACCAGGGTCTGGGTCATGTATTGCTATGATGTCCGGTTAGAGTCTACATGCCAAATGCATGAATCATCCAGCTGGTTCCGCCCGCTACAGTCTCTGGATGATGTTTGTTTACCTGGTCGCCAACTTCCTTTACTCGTTTATGGGGCACATCAACCATCAGTAAAATTTCATTGTGCCTCATAGAATCAGAAAATTCACTAACGGGTGTGTCTGGTATGCTGCTCCATATAAATCCAATAGTGAGTGTTGTAACCATGAGCGCCAGCATTATTATGCTGATAAAATGGCTTTGTGTGAAAATTGAATAAATCAATATTGAGAATGCGATAGCAAATATTGACAGGTTGGTTTTCCATAACGTGCTTTCAATGCTGTGTGCTCTGTCTTCTATTTGTCTGCTGGATGCGCTGGGTAAATCACCTAATGAAACATGCTTGTTTGACATCGCATGCATATTATCCCTGCTAACATTAAAGTTAATTAAATCATTTACCACGTCTTGTGCGTGCTTAATGCCAGGGATGGTGAAATAAAGTCGCCTATGCATTATTGTCAAACAGCGAAGTGCTGCTCCCGCTTGTTTTTTTCTCGCGTTTTGCTGCCTTTTTTTCTTTCGCAGTCATCAGGGCTTTTTTCTTTTTTTCTTTATTGTGCTTTATTTTATTAGACATGATCGTGTCTCCTGTGTATAAAAATAATTTATGTTTCTAGTGTGATGCTTCTATCTTCTTTCTGGGTGAATATTTCTTAGTAACTATAGCCATGTAATCCTTCAACTGAATCGGCGGGTGTTGGAAGGTTGGCAAGTCGACTGCCTTGTGTGATGGCTCCTCCAGGAAATAGTTTATGTAGGTGTTCCTTACCGCCTTCGGAGAAAAACACTTTATTTAATGATTCAGATAATAATCGAGCATGTTTTGGTAAGCCTGATTTTAGATAACTTTCACGTAGATATTTAAGCACAGCCCAATGTGCATCTGTCAGTATTATATTTTCGTTATTAGCTATGAGCTGTGATTTGGCTCTGTTCCATTTCTGGTTTTTGAGTTCGGCTCGTCGTATATCTGGTAAAAGGCTATGCTGTTCTGTTGTGTATTCATTTGTATAATGTTGATTCATGATGTAGACCTGTATTTTGAGTAGGCAAGAGATTAACGTTAACCTGAGTTAACTTCTGTTGCGAGTTTCTGTGTTTATAATGGAGCTGTTCTGTTGATTGGTAATATCAGTTTTTGTCGACGAGCTTTAGGTTAATGTAACTCAGATTTGATTGATAGTCCGATTACGATAAGCCCTACGTTGCGCTGATGGGGTGAGGTTGAGTGTTAAATCACAATCAACACGCTGTGGTTTAGTCTTTAATTTACTGATATGCTTTTCAATAATTGGGGCATTAGCATTAAGGCGTATACAAGATAATGACTCATGCTGAAGTTTACTTTGCACCTTAGTTCGTGGCAGTGAAGCTACGTCTATATGCTGTAATGCGTAGCAGCTGCTGTATGTAAAGGTGGTATCAGGTTCATTGATATTGGCTTGAACTGGCATTGGAATTTCCTGTGCCACATCACCTTCTACCTGAATGACGATACCATATGCATCGCTTTTAGCAGAAGCTCTATCTTTTTCAAAATTTGCTGGAAAGTGGGAAGTGTAGAGCAGGTGGAGATGCTTACCCTGTAACTTACTCCTTTTATTAACAGATAGCTAATCATTTAAATTGATGAGCTGGTGTTATTCAGAATAATAGGGGGCAGACCCCCGTTTTTTGCCTCTTTTCCGATTTAAATAAGCATAAACCAGCAGGTAATAATGCTTAAAATCATCTTTAATGCTAATCGCTACGAATTTGCAGGTTGCCCAGTCTGTTATTATATAAACAACAGAGATGGAGACAGGCTTTACACCAGGGTCAGCCAACCAGATGGTCTCTGTTTATGTGTTAAAGGGGACGGAGGAATTAAATAATGATCAATAAACCCTTTCTAACAAGCTCAGGTGCTTGACGATAAAAAATAATGCTTCCCTTCCTTTAAACCGCCCTTAAATCGCAAAGCCATCATTCTGCATAGTTTTGTTATATTGTCGTGATAATTCCGTGATATTTATTCCCTAATATGCTTCACAGGCTTCTGCAGTGCGAGTCGTTGTAGAAATTTAAACATATCCCGTTTGTGTGCCCCTTTAAGTTTCAAAAGAGGGCGCATTCATCGAGGATCATCATTCAGTATTAAATGTTTGGAGAAGACAGTATGAAAAATAATGCAACTAAAGTCACCTTTGCATCGGCTGCCCTGGCAGTGGCAATAAGTACAACCGCTTGTGCTACAACATCACCTGCAGGCAGCTCCGGTGCTGCTATTGCTGCGGGGGATAAGGTGCATTGCTACGGCATACATTCCTGTAAAGGTAACTCAGACTGTAAGACGACTGAGCACGCTTGCAAGGGCCATAACAAGTGCAAGACGCATGGCTTCAAGGGCATATCTGCCAAAGACTGTCTGGTTAAGGGCGGTGTCATCGCTGACATCAAGACGAAGTAATTACGCATTACTATAGAGGAATGGAAATGACTTCTGGCTTTGGGCCTGGTTATGGGCCAGGATTTGGACTAGGGCTTAGAACTCAGCACTACAATGATTTTCTGGCTGAGCCACAGCCCGTGGACTGGCTGGAAGTCATTTCTGATAATTATATGGTCGATGGTGGCAAGCCATTGGCCATGCTTGATCAAATTCGCGCCAGTTACCCGATGGTGATGCATGGTGTTTCGCTGTCGATTGGTTCTATCAACGGCCTGGATAAAGACTATTTACGTAAACTCAAGCTGCTTGAGCAACGCATAGAACCGATGTGGGTATCCGATCACTTGTGCTGGTCCGGTGTTCACGGGCGTAATTTGCATGACCTGTTGCCGCTTCCCTATACTGAGGAGGCGTTGCAGGTGGTG
>JBFHVK010000222.1:0-4832 GCA_041589615.1 Gammaproteobacteria bacterium
ATGAGCTAGACCCTGCCTACCAGCAGTATATTCAGCTGAGAAAAATTGCCGTATGACCAGTGTTGTCTCTACCCGATGGTGGCAACGAGACGATCTGTATCTGAACGAGAATGAACTGGAGTTCGCTGGCCGCAAGGTTGGTGAACTTGCAGAGCAGTTTGATTCGCCCGCTTTTTTCTATAGTGGCAGGCGTGTTACCGAAAAACTGTCAGCAATTCATCAGGCACTTAATTCGGTCGGTTTCAGCAATCGGTTTAAAATACACTATGCGATGAAGGCAAATCGATTCGCGCCTTTACTAACGCACCTGAAACATTCCGGGCTGTGTGGAATCGATGCCTGCTCTCCGGCAGAAATTCAGCATGCAATCAGTTGTGGTTTTGATGCTTCTGATATTTCGTTTACGGCGACCAGTCTTTCACAGAAAGACCTGCAGCAACTTGCACGATATAAAGATGTATTTATCAATTGCGACTCATTGCATACGATCAGGCGAATTGGTGAGCTTTGTCCTGGCAGGGAAATTGGTATCCGCATTAATCCTGAAGTGGGTATAGGGTATGCAGAAAACCAGAAACTGAGATACAGTGGAGCAGCAAGCACCAAGTTTGGTATCTACAGGGATCAGTTCGAGCAGGCACTGTTGCTAGCGAAGAAATACAATCTAAGCGTACGAAAAATACATTTTCATACGGGATGTGGTTACCTTAACCAGCAGCTGGAAGAGTGGGATAATATTATTTCAGAATGCCTGTGGTTTATCGATAAGGTGGATAGTCTGACGTCTGTTAACGTTGGTGGCGGGCTAGGTGTGCCACATACGGAATCGGATAAGCCGCTGGATCTGGCGCAGTGGGCGAATGTGCTGGCAAAACATTTCCTTGAGAGAAGCCTGTCGATTGAAATCGAACCAGGTGATTATTTACTCAAGGATGCTGGCATATTGCTACTGACGGTAAACTCTGTTGAACAGAAAAAGCAAACTACATTTGTTGGCCTGGATGCTGGTTTTAATGTGGCGCTTGAGCCGGTCATGTATGGCTTACCATTTCTTCCGGTGCCGGTGAAGGTTAAACCCGGTGAGGAAGAAATAGTAACGCTTGTGGGTAATATTAATGAAGCTATGGATGTCTGGTATCGTGACATTAGCCTGCCTGCTTTACATGAAGGTGATTATATCGCGCTAATTAATGCGGGTGCGTATTCATCATCAATGGCATCCAACCATTGCATGCGTGGCGATTTCAGGGAATTTCTATTACTCTAGCATTATCTAAGAGGGAACAGGCTTTATCCTGTTCCCTTATGATAATCGAATGACGGTAAGTTACTCATCTCAGGTACAGGTTCTTTTAAGTCAAGGATATTTGTCTCCTGATTCCAGTTTAGAACCAGGCTGATTAATATCAAAGCGCAGACTATGATGACGAAGCCTGTAATGAGTTTCAGTGTCAGGCTCAGGGTTTTTCGATTTTCACTGTCTTCCAGCTCAATAATCTTTTTGATGTCTTTTAATGTTTTAAACATCAAAAGCCGTCGAATATTCTCATTAATGGCCGATCTGTCTCTATTGTCCATAAGTTACAGTCTCTGTCGTTTTTAGTTAATTTCTAAAAATTATAAAAGCTCCCATAACCAGATTTCTGCTGCATCCCAGTAGTCATTCCCGACAATACTGTTATTGTCCCATAAATCTATGTGACCCTGTCCTTTATGACCGGGTATATCAAGAAAGCAGATAATACCCTGTTTGCCATGAATGTCCTTTGGTGCATCATCCATTGGTTGTGCTTTCCATAAATAATTTTTTACGCCGAGCACATGTGGTTGTGAAAGCAGCTCTGCGAGATCCCTTGTGCCTTTTATGTAGTCATGTGGGCACTTTGGCTTTGCGGATTTTTTGAATTCTTCCAGAAATTTCGAGTCTGTTGCTGCAAGGGCTTCACACATACGTATTGCACTAGTTTCTATAAAAGGCACTGTGCAACGGTGGGTGCGTGCTGAATTTGTTTCGTAATGTGAATCCAGTTGATTAAATAATGGTTTTATCATGGTTATGGATTTCCACCAGAATGTGCAAATGCTAAGCTAAATATAGACTAAATCATGGCAGTAATACTGTGAGGCGGTTCATCTGGTAATTTATTCCTCCCGGGGGAAAAATTTTTGTCTAAGGGACTCCAGGGTGTCATCAATGAAAAGCCTGAATGAGTTCATTACCCCTGTTGATGGATTGTTTATGGGAGGGTCCAGATCGAATGTGTCAAATACAGTCTCTATCTTGTCAAATATCATTTGCAGTTTAATTTCATGAGCGTCATGTGTCAGGTCTCGTAAAATTGTCACCGGGCTTTCATTTTTACTATTGGTCTGCTTGTTCAAGTCGAGTATTTTAAACTCGCTAAGAGGTTTTTTTCGACTATCGAGTAAAAGTAAAATTTGTGGATTGAGGCGACTGCTATGATTTTGTGCCAGTATCAGTCCTACGGCACCTGATTTTAATTCGACCAGGCTGCCATCAGGATATATGCCCATGCAGTGTAAGAATTTCTCAATGACTTCATTCTGGAAATAACTCTCTTTGAGGTTATACAGTTCCTGCAGTGCAGCATAGGGTGTGACTGGTAAGTTGTATGGGCGAATAGTACACATGGCATTGTAGCAGTCGATCACACCGGCAATTCTGCCAAAGGCCGGGATGCGTTCATTTTTTAAGCCATTGGGATAACCACTACCATCACTTCGTTCATGATGTGATAGCACCAGGTTGATAATATCTTCTGGTGTTTTTTCATCCTGTTTTAGTATGTTTACGCCTTGTTCAACGTGTGTATATACGTGAGCATATTCGAGATTACTGAGTTTTTCTGTTTTATATAAAATGCTATTGGGTATTCGCGTTTTACCAATATCGAGCAGTAAGGCACCTGCTGCCAGGTTTCTGATTTCAGGCAGCCGCAGACCCATGAAGCGAGAAAAACAGATGGCTATTATGCACGCATTCGTGGCACGAATATGTGGTAAATTCTGGTGGCTGCGTAAACGGCTTAATAAAATTAATGCATCAGAATTTCTTATTACACTGTCTATCATGGGGGTGATGAGTTCATATACAGGTTCGATTTCAAAATCGATTTTCTGCTTAACGTTTTCCATGATCTGCCTGAATTTCTCGCTAGAACTTTCAAGCACTTTGCGTGCATGAGGCAGTTCTATACGCAGGCTGGTATTGTTTTTATATCGTATAGTGTGTTTCTTTTTGGCTAACTGTTTTTCCAGGTATGGAGTTGTCTCTAACTCCAGATCCTCTTCCATATAATATTCGGCTTCGATACCTCGGCGAATATCGATATAAACCGAGCGGCAGTATCTTTGGAGTGCATCGAGTTCTTCATCTGTTTTAAGAATAAACCCCTGTAACCAGAATGGTGTGTCTATCCAGGGACGATCCAGGCGTGTAATAAACATGTCTTTTTTTACAAAAAACACGGAGACACGACGCTCATATTTATTAACTTTTGTGTTTCTGGACCGGCTCATATGATTTTGTAGTTTATTTTTAACTCAATCATTGAGTATGGCACAAATAGTCTGCTTATTGAGTAGATTGAGGCTGATTTACAATATAGACATCATATCGAGTAGATTTGCTCTCATAATGCAGTGTTGGCCTGACTTCAAAGTCGAGAACGGGTGCGCCTTTTGGGCGCTTTACTACAACCCGCTGTTTTGCCTTCTGTAATGCCGCTGAAAGGACGTTGTGAGTATCCATGTCCTGGCCAAGTAGCTGCTGCAGTAATTGCATATTTTTCTTCACAGATGCAGATTTTTTACGTTCCGGGTACATCGGGTCCAGGTAGATGACATCCGGTTTGTGTTCATCATCTAGCATTTCAATATAGCTCAGTGCATCAGATTGTTTTAATGAGAAACCTCGATCAATTATCTCCTGAAAGTCAATATTCAGGCTGGCTCTGTCTATGCCATCTCGTAGCAGGGCAGCAACGACGGGTGATCGTTCAAGCATGGTGATACTGCAGCCCAGACAGGCCAGTACATAACTGTCCTTGCCAAGCCCTGCAGTGGCATCAAGCACTTCAGGCATGGGTTTACCCTGTTTAATGCCTACAGCCCGAGCAATGGTCTGGCCCTTGCCACCACCGTATTTTCTCCTGTGTCCCAGGCTACCTCCGATAAAATCAACCTGAAGTGTCATTTTATTCTGCAGATCGAGAAGCTGTAGTCCTAGCTCATCGAAATTCAGGCATAGTTTTGTGCTCACCTTGCCAGGAGGCTGGCAGGGGAGCTCATATTCCCCAGCAAAGGCCTGTGCGGCAGATTTTTGGGAATTTTGCGTGTAACTGACGCTGAGTAGTGATGGATCTGGTGTCTTCATGTCGCAAAGTGTAATAAGATTCGCAACTGATTTCAGCAATAAGTCAGAATTCCATGAGCGAAAAAACATTTATTATCGGTAAGGACCGCGATCTCGAGACTTCAATCGCGACCATGCAGCAAAAACTGCGTAAGCTGGACATAGAGATAGAGGAAGCCTCCTGGCTGAATCCGGTGCCCAATGTATATTCGGTGCACATTCGTGACAGGGATTGTGGCCTTATGTTCACCAATGGTAAGGGGGCCAGTGCCAAAGCCTGTCTTGCCAGTGCCCTGGGTGAGTATTTCGAGCGACTTAGCTGTAATTATTTCTTTGCAGATTTTTATCTGGGAGAGGAATTCGCAAATGCAGAATTCGTACATTACCCGGATGAAAAATGGTTCACCTTTGAGGGTGAGCAGATGCCGGATGGCCTGATGGACGAGACTTTATGGTC
>JBFHVK010000223.1:0-4824 GCA_041589615.1 Gammaproteobacteria bacterium
ACATCGACATCATGAATAACCGAACTGGCCGCCTTATTCATATAACGATTAATCGCACGATTACCACCACTATGAATACCTGGAGTATCAACGAAAATAATCTGTCCCTGAGACTGGTTTTTTACACCCAGAATCTGGTGACGTGTTGTTTGCGGCTTACGTGAAGTTATACTCAGTTTCAGGCCCAGTATATGATTGAGCAATGTGGATTTACCAACATTAGGCCTGCCTATGATCGCAACGTAGCCACATTTAAAAGCTGCTTCTGTCATTATTTATTTTTCCGATTGAGTTTTTCCTGCACCAGCTCAATTACACTTTCAGCAGCAAGCTGTTCTGCCTTGCGACGACTTGTTGATGTTCCTTCTCCCTGCAACTCCAGCTCTTCTACTTCACAAAGCACTTTGAACTGCTGGTTGTGAGCCTGGCCTGTCACCTCAATAACCGTATAGTTTGGCAAGGAATACTTTCTTGACTGAAGTAATTCCTGCAGGCGAGTTTTAGGATCCTTCAGTGAATCAGCATCCGCAATATTATCCAGCTGATCCTGGTATAGCCTGAGAATTAACTGACGGCAGCGCTCGAAGTCACTATCCAGGTATACAGCACCGAAAATAGCTTCAACTGCATCTGCAAGTATCGAATTTCGGCGAAAGCCTCCACTCTTCAATTCTCCGCTACCGAGAATCAGATAATCACCCAGTTTGAGCTGTTTAGAAATTTTATAAAGCCCGTCTTTATTGACCAGGCTCGCACGCAAACGACTCAGATCACCTTCAGGAGATTTGCTGTTGCGTTGAAAAAGATCATGAGCAATAACAAAGTTGAGAATACTGTCGCCGAGAAACTCAAGGCGTTCGTTATTTTTAGAACTGGCACTACGATGTGTAAGCGCTTCTTTTAACAGCTCTGGCTGTTTGAACGTGTAATCAATTAGCTGTTCAAGTTTGGTGAGATCATGGGCCCTTGGCATTGGTTTATTTCGTCAGGATATCGACCTTGTGACTGAATGTCGCAACAAACTCAAGATTACCCACAATTGGACCTCTTGCCTCGTAATTTGCCACCAGTGTATAGCCACCCTGGATTTTTTTCATCTGGAAGGCATCCTTATCCCTTGCCAGATCATACAGGTTATTAATTTTTAGTCGTTTGCGAAACAGTTGCATTATTTTCTTGCCGGTCATCCCCCGAACCTCAGGTGTTTGAGGCAACTCATCCATAACTGAAACCACTGAGCTGTGATTTAGATAAACCGGGATAATGCGCAAGCCCATCACTGCCTGAATCGCCACCAGCCCCAGAATGAGCATCCAGGAAATCATCGTTAAACCTGATTGTTTTTTTAGCATACCACTACACCCTAATTGATTGTCTGGCCTATACGTTCAAAACCGATACCGCTATCCCAGTGCATCCATATCATAAACGCCTTACCTACCAGGTACTTTTCAGGGACAACTCCCCAGTAACGACTGTCATTGCTGTTGTCACGATTGTCACCCATCATAAAGTAATGTCCATCAGGCACAATATACTCAGCATCAAGACCTGGACGACCCGGTATTATAAGAAGGTTATGCTGAACTCCCTGAAGATTTTCAGTGTACTCCTGTGCCGGATTCATTTCTCCAGGCCCACTGTACTCACCAATACGCTTACGCTCAACCTTCTTACCATTTACATAGAGCACTTTATTATAATATGCAATGTGGTCACCAGGCACACCGATAACACGTTTGATATAGTCTACAGACGGATCTCGTGGATATTTAAAGACTGCAACATCACCTCTTTCAGGTTTATCCATTTCAAACAGCACGTGATTAAACACCGGCATTTTTACGCCATACGCAAATTTATTCACCAGGATAAAATCACCTATGTACAAACTGGGAATCATCGAACCCGAGGGTATCCTGAATGGTTCAACAATAAATCCCCTTAGCAGAAACACAATCAGTAATACCGGAAAAAATGATTTGGAATACTCAACAATAACAGGCTCTGCATGACTGCTTTTGCTGCTAGAGGTTCCGTGAATTGATTCCCCGCTGTACTCATGTGGATTACTTATTTTTCTACGTGGCGCCAGAGCCAGGCTATCAAACAGCCAGATTAAACCGGTAATAATGGTTCCGGCAAAAAGAAAAAAGGCAAAATCAAATGTGATATTCATATGTGACCCAGATAATTTCCTTGAAGACTTTAATTATTATCAACTTTCAGCACTGCCAAGAACGCATCCTGCGGAATCTCTACTTTACCAAACTGTTTCATACGTTTCTTACCCGCTTTCTGCTTTTCCAGCAGTTTTTTCTTACGGCTAACATCACCACCATAACATTTTGCTGTTACATTCTTACGTAAAGCTTTAACCGTACTACGAGCAATTATATGGCGTCCAATCGCGGCCTGAATTGCGATATCAAACATCTGCCTTGGAATCAGCTCACGCATCTTCTCAGCGACTTCACGCCCCCTGCGCTGTGAAGCATCAGCATGAGTAATCACTGCCAGAGCATCAACCTTCTCACTATTAATTAGTATATCGACTTTAACCAGTTTTGCTGGCTGGAAATGCTTAAACTCGTAATCAAACGAAGCATAACCTCGACTCACTGATTTTAACCGATCGAAGAAATCCAGTACCACTTCCGACATCGGCATATCATAACTTAGTGCCACCTGGGCGCCCATGTACTGCATATTCGTCTGCACACCGCGTTTTTCTACACACAGGCTGATAACATTACCCACATATTCCTGGGGTACCAGTATGTTGGCCCTGATAATTGGCTCACGTATTTCTTCTATATAATTCACTTCCGGCAGGTCAGAAGGATTATGAATCTGTATCACCTCACCATCAGTTTTAAGTACCTCATAGACTACTGTAGGCGCAGTTGTGATCAGGTTAAGATCATATTCCCGTTCCAGTCTTTCCTGAACGATTTCCATATGCAGCATGCCGAGGAAACCAATGCGGAATCCAAAGCCCAGTGCTGATGAGGTTTCTGGTTCATATTTCAGTGCTGAATCGTTGAGTGTCAGCTTGTCCAGTGCCTCACGGAAATCATCATAGTCATCAGCTTCCACCGGAAACATACCAGCAAATACACGGGGTTGCACTTCCTTAAAGCCAGGTAGTGGCTCTGAAGCCGGATTATCCTGCAATGTAATGGTGTCACCGACTTTGGCGGAATCAATTTCCTTGATACCAGCAATAATATAGCCTACCTGACCGGCTTCCAGCACTGGCATATCATTCCGCTTGGGTGTAAATACACCTACAAAATCAACACCGAAGCTTCGCCCAGTCGACATAATCTGGATTTTATTACCTTTTCTAACACTGCCATCAATAATACGTACGAGTGTCACAACACCCACATAAGAGTCGAACCATGAATCGACAATCAGTGCTTTTAGCGGTCCGTCAGGGTTACCCTGGGGCGCAGGTATGGTTTCTACCAGTCGCTCCAGCAGCTCATCAATACCAATTCCCGACTTGGCACTTACCTGACAGGCATCAGTTGCTTCAATACCGATAATATCCTCGATTTCCTGGCTAACTCGATCTGGATCTGCTGCGGGAAGATCAATCTTGTTTAGCACCGGCATCACTTCAAGGCCCAGGTCGATAGCGGTATAGCAGTTAGCTACACTCTGTGCCTCGACGCCCTGTGAGGCATCCACTACCAGTAGAGCACCTTCACAGGCCTGTAAAGATCGTGAAACTTCATACGAGAAATCTACGTGTCCGGGGGTGTCGATAAAATTCAGCTGATAGGTTTTTCCGTCTCGAGCCTTGTAATCCAGCGAAACGCTCTGCGCCTTGATGGTAATCCCACGCTCACGCTCCAGATCCATTGAATCGAGTACCTGAGCCTCCATTTCACGCTCAGAAAGGCCACCGCACACCTGTATAAACCGGTCGGCGAGGGTTGATTTACCGTGATCTATATGAGCAATAATGGAAAAGTTACGAATATTCTGCATGTTGATAATTGTTAGCCCGCACTCGACAGCACACGCAATATTGCGGCCTGATCAAGAAAATAATGACAAAGTTGTTCACTGCCACAGGTGACTACAGGCACCTGTGTTCCATACTGTTCAACCAGCCGGGGGCTTGAATCGACATCGATCTCCCTGATAAGGAATTGATGCACCTGCTGCAGCTGGTTTAGCTGCTGCAGCAGGTCTTCACAGAGGTGACATCCGTGACGTGAATAGACAGTGAATTCGATCACTCGGACTCAGAAATCTTCATTACCACAAACTGATCTGCCCCCTGGCGGTGAACCAGAACCGGAATCATACGGCCTGTGGGCAAATTGGCAACTTTTTTACGAAAATCCGCGACATTTTTTACATTTTTACGGTCCAGCTGCAGTATTACATCGCCAGAACGCAGTCCTGCCTGTGCGGCGGGGCTACCCGGGAGGACATTTTTTACCAGAACACCTCGACCGAGTTTCTTTCCACTCTCTGCATCCAGTGCCACCACCTCGACACCCATGCGATTTGCACTTGAAGGCTTACTGCGCTTATCTGCGATGGGCTGTTCTTCACGAGGCAGCTCCTCTATCGTAACCTGCAGGCTCTGTTTACGATTATCTCGTAATATATCGACCTGTGCTTTCGAGCCAACAGGTACACGCCCCACCAGTGGTGGCAGGTCAGATGAGTCGAGAATGGGCTGACCATTGAAGGCCAGAATTACATCTCCCGCCTTGAGCCCGGCCTTCTCCGCTGGACTCTCCGTGATTACCTGGGATACCAGTGCCCCAACCGGCTTATCCAGCTCAAAACTCTGGG
>JBFHVK010000224.1:0-4818 GCA_041589615.1 Gammaproteobacteria bacterium
CTTGTGCTATTTGGTGGTGGTAGTTTCCTGGATATTTTTCCACTTAAAGGGCTAACATCCGATAACTGGCATGAGCTTCCCTGGTATTTCAAGGTGACTGATTATCTGTGGCATATGGTGCTGCCCATTATTGCCTCTACTATTGGTAGCTTCGCTGTGTTAACCATGCTGACCAAAAATAGTTTTCTGGAAGAAATTCGTAAACAGTATGTGCTGACTGCACGTGCCAAAGGCCTGGATGAAAACACGGTGCTTTATCGTCATGTTTTTCGCAATGCAATTATTCCATTAATTACCGGTTTTCCGGGGGCATTCATCGCAGCATTTTTTACCGGAAGTCTGTTGATTGAAACTATTTTTTCACTCGATGGACTTGGGCTATTGTCGTATGAATCTATTCTCAAGCGAGATTATCCAGTGGTTCTTGGCAGTCTGTTCTTCTATACCATCCTCGGTCTGTTTGCCAAATTGCTGGCGGATATTAGCTATGTGCTGATAGACCCGCGTATTCAGTTTGAGTCGGTGGATAAATAATGGCTCTGGATATGGCACAGAATGAAAATGTTCTGCACCTGTCACCGGGGCAGCGCGCTTGGATGCGATTTAAAGCAAACCGACGTGGCTATTACAGTCTATGGATATTTTCTTTTGTTTTTGTTTTAAGCCTGATGGCTGAATTCATAAGTAATGACAAGCCTTTGCTTGTGTATTACCAGGATGAATTATATTTCCCAGTATTCAAGTTTTATAAGGAAACCGAGTTTGGTGGCGATTTTGAAACCGAAGCGGATTACCAGGATGAATATGTACGGGAAATATTAACCACTCAGGGCAACTGGATGTTTGAGCCGTTAAATCCTTACAGCTATAACAGCATCGCTTATGATTCCAGCTTGCCTAACCCGGCTCCACCTTCAGACTTTAATGCACTGGGCACTGATGACCGGGGCAGGGATGTGCTGGCTCGATTAATCTATGGGTTTCGTCTTTCTATTCTATTTGCGATTGCGTTGACAATTGTTGGTACGGCGATAGGCATTCTAGCGGGCATGATTCAGGGCTATTTTGGCGGTCGTACTGATTTGTTCTTTCAGCGCTTTATTGAAATATGGGGTTCGATGCCTGAGTTATATTTACTGATTATATTCGCATCAATTTTTCAGCCGAGTGTCTGGCTGCTGATTATTCTGTTATCAATGTTTGGCTGGATGGGTTTGTCAGACTATGTGCGCGCAGAGTTTCTTAAGGGGCGAAACCTTGATTATGTGAAATCGGCACGTGCGCTTGGCCTGAGCAATCGCGGTATTATGCTGCACCATCTGCTGCCAAACAGTATGACACCAGTGATTACCTTTTTACCCTTTAGAATTTCAGGAGCAATTCTGGCACTCACCAGCCTTGATTACCTTGGTCTGGGTGTGCCTGCAGATACTCCCAGCCTGGGCGAGCTTTTATCCCAGGGTAAGGAAAATATTTCTGCATGGTGGTTGTCCCTGTCAACCTTTGGTGTGCTGGTAGGTGCATTGATGATGTTGATATTTATAGGTGAGGCTTTACGCGAAGCACTGGATACACGTCGCTCATGAACAGTACTAATGAATATTTAATTAGCGTCGATAAGCTGAGTGTTGATTTTCAAAGCTCGGATGAAACCGTGCATGCGGTAAAAAATATCAGTTTCGATATTCCCCATGGTCAGAGTGTGGCCCTGGTTGGTGAGTCAGGTTCAGGTAAATCAGTAACCGCTTTGTCTATCCTGAATTTACATGATTCATCCCAGGTGCGCTATCCAGATGGAAAAATTATCTATCAGCAACAGGACCTACTGTTAAACTCAGAACGTGAGATGCAGAAAATTCGTGGTCGTGATATATCCATGATTTTTCAGGAGCCGATGACATCACTTAACCCGGTGTACCCGGTTTCCCGGCAAATTATTGAGCCGATAATGCTGCATCAGGATGTTAATCGTAGTGTTGCTCTGCAGCGAGCAGTTGAACTACTTGATCGTGTGGGGATTCCTGACCCATCAAGACAGATCAATAGTTTTCCACACATGCTGTCTGGTGGACAGCGGCAGCGTGTGATGATTGCGATTGCGTTAGCCTGTAAACCGAAACTGCTCATTGCAGATGAGCCTACTACGGCGCTTGATGTCACCATACAGAAACAGATACTTGAACTGATAAAAGATTTACAGTCAGAATTTAATATGTCGGTACTGATGATTACCCATGATCTTAATCTCGTGCGGCATTATTCCGATTATGTATGTGTGATGAATCAGGGTGAAATTGTAGAGCAAAACTCTGTTAAGGAATTATTCTCAGCGCCACAGCATAGTTATACCCAGCAGTTGCTTGCGGCACAGCCGGAACGACATATTAACGACATTGAACAACCAGCAAAAGAATTGATGCGTGGTGACGATATGCGAGTGTACTTTCCGGTAACCCGTGGTTTTTTCAAGCGCAAGGTTGGAGAAGTACGAGCAGTTGATGCGGTTGATATAAATATCTCACAGGGAGAAACACTGGGTATAGTCGGGGAGTCTGGTTCTGGTAAAACAACACTATGTATGGCTTTATTACGATTACAGGATGCAACAGGACAGATACATTTCAATAACCAACGACTCGATACATTAAACGAAGGTGCGATTCGGCCATTGAGAAAATCTTTTCAGGTAGTTTTTCAGGATCCCTATTCATCATTATCTCCGCGTATGACAGTTGAACAGATTGTAGGTGAAGGTCTGAAAATTCATTTTCCACAGATGACACAACAACAACGTCTGGAAAAAATTCGTCGCGTGCTGGTAGAAGTGGGGCTGGATGATTCGGCACTGTGGCGTTATCCACATGAGTTTTCAGGTGGCCAACGTCAACGCATTGCTATTGCAAGAGTCATTATACTTGAGCCTAAGCTTATTCTTCTCGATGAACCAACCAGTGCACTCGATGTATCGGTACAGAAACAGGTGCTAGAGCTTCTTGCGAGCCTGCAGAAAAAATATGGACTGAGTTACCTGTTTATCAGTCACGACCTGAGTGTCATACGCTCAATATCGCATCGGGTGATGGTAATGCAGCAGGGCAGGGTGGTGGAACAGGGTGAAACAGAACAGTTATTCATGCAGCCGCGTCAGGAATATACGCGAGAGTTGCTAAGTGCATCACTACTCGATTAATCGACATGAATCTTTTTTACCGATATTGCTTGTTGCCTCGGGCAGGCGGTCTATACTTGTAGTTAATATCTTTCGGGGCTAGCAGAGAGCAAAACAATGAGCGAAAACGATCGCCGCCATTATAAACGCATCCCATTTATTGCCGAGGTCAATCTACACCTCGATGAGCAACAATGGAGCTGTGGCCTGGTAGATATTTCCTTAAAAGGCATGCTAATAGATGCTCCAGACGCAGTCGAACCAGATAAAGACAGCGTATATACCATTGAGCTCGTGCTCGGCGAGGGTGTGATGATCAATATGCATGCCAGGGTAACTCACATAACAGACCATCACTGGGGTCTGCAATGGGAAGAAATTGAGCTCGAAGGGCTAACCCATCTGCGCAGATTGCTTGAGTTAAACATGGGAGATCCCGAAGAGATGCATAGAGAAATGGCCGAGCTTGGCTAGCCAGTTAATTCAAGCTATTACCCACCTGTAATATTTAATAACCCCAATTTCACCTCTTTCAAACGAGTATCCCATTGTGGATATGTCAATAACTTATTGATTTTATTGCGTTTACGCCTTGTTGTGTTTTTGCTCCTGATTAATTCTTGACTAAAACGCTCAGGTAAGACAATATCCTACTAAATTACTCAGGAATTATCAGGTGAGTTATGAGACTTTCAACTAAAGGCCGTTACGGCGTTACAGCAATGATGGATCTGGCAATACATGATAATGCCGGCCCGGTGACACTGGCCGACATTTCACAATGCCAGGGTATTTCACTCTCTTATCTGGAGCAGCTGTTCTCCAAATTACGTAAGCACAAGCTTGTAGATGGTGTGCGCGGTCCGGGCGGTGGTTACCGACTGGCAAAACCCGCCGACCAGATCAGTATTGCCGAGATCATCAGTGCCGTTGATGAAAAAGTCGATGTCACTCGTTGTAATCACGAAGGTAACTGCCAGGAAGGTGAGCGCTGCCTGACTCACGAGTTATGGGTTGAGCTTAGCGACCGCCTGTATGATTTCCTCTCTGGAATTACCCTGGCTCAGTTTGCGAATCGCCCGGGAATACACGAGCTGGCAATTCAGCGTGACAAAATTAATGGTCGCTTTATACTTGCACGCCGTCAGGCAGAAGTTCTGCAGCAACAGCGTAAGGCGTCTTGAGTAAAGCGCAGATATTAACCGGATAAATTGAGAGATAGAGATCGTGAGTGACTTAAAACTGCCCATATATTTTGACTATTCCGCGACTACCCCGGTAGACGAGCGTGTTGCGAAGGTAATGATGAAATACCTCACCGTCGACAGCGATTTCGGCAATCCGGCGTCCCGTAGCCACGCCTTTGGCTGGCATGCGGATGAAGCGATCGACACGGCCCGTAACCAGGTCGCCGCGCTGGTCAACTGTGACCCCCGTGAAATCGTCTGGACCTCCGGTGCCACCGAGTCGAACAACCTGGCGATCAAGGGTGTCGCCCACTTCTATCAGAAGAAAGGCAAGCACCTCATTACCTGCAAAACCGAACACAAGGCAGTTCTTGATACCTGTCGCCAGCTGGAACGCGAAGGCTATGAAGTCACTTATCTTGATCCCGAGCCGAATGGCCTGATCGACCTTAACAAACTCAA
>JBFHVK010000225.1:0-4809 GCA_041589615.1 Gammaproteobacteria bacterium
AAACATGCACAGATGGAAGAGCGCATCTATCGATTCCGTTGTGTTGAAGCCTGGTCAATGGTGGTTCCCTGGGTGGGTTTTTCACTGGCCGATATGCTGAAGCGATTTGAGCCTACCTCTAAAGCTAAATACGTCGAGTTTGAAACCCTCCACGATCCTGAGCAGATGCCCGGGCAAAGACGTCGTGTACTCGACTGGCCGTATCGTGATGGTCTGCGAATGGATGAAGCCATGCATCCGCTAAGCTTTATGGCCACAGGAATCTATGGTCGACACATGCCTAACCAGAATGGCGCACCGATTCGCCTGGTGGTGCCCTGGAAGTATGGATTCAAGAATATTAAATCCATTGTTAAAATTAAATTTACCGAGCACCAGCCGGTCTGTACCTGGAATGTTACCGCGCCCGGTGAATATGGGTTCTATTCCAATGTGAATCCTGAGGTAGATCATCCGCGTTGGAGCCAGAAAACAGAGCGTCGCCTGGGTTCGAATTTCTGGGAGCCTAAAATAGACACGGAAATATTTAATGGCTATGGTGAGGAAGTAGCGCATCTGTATAAAGATATGGATCTTAAGAAATATTTCTAATCGGGACGTGTGTTATTTGAGGTATGAACCTTGGAAGTTGTAATCAAAAACAGGTTAGGTATGTTGTTCAAGTACGGGCTACCCGGTGTGAGTTTTTTTAAGCCACTGGTATTTATCATTTGTTTATTACCGTTTGCTATGCTGATATTCGGTGCTGTGAATAATACACTGGGTCCAAACCCGGTAGAAACCATGATTCGCACATTGGGTGACTGGGGAATTTATTTTTTACTGATTGGCTTAAGTATCAGTCCTGCACGTAAACTATTTAATCTATCCTGGTTGATTCGTTATCGTCGCATGCTTGGTCTGTTTGCTTTTTTTTATGTCTGTATGCATTTTCTGAGTTACATCTGGTTTGATCAGTTTTTTAATATTGAAGAAATTATTAAAGATATTATCAAACGACCATTTATTACCATTGGTTTCATCTGCTTTTTGATGTTGATTCCTCTCGCGGCTACTTCAACTAATGGCATGATGAAGCGCCTGAAGAAAAACTGGGGACGTATCCATAAACTGGTATACCCGATTTCAATACTTGCGCTATTGCATTACTTTATGATGATAAAGGCAGATTATCTGATACCTGTCATTCTGCTGATCATACTATCTTTATTGCTCGGTTACCGATTATTCACCAGGTTTAAATTTCACCGTCATTAAACCTGCTTTTGAGCTGAATCAAACTATCTCTACAATAGGAAAAAATCCCCACGCGATATTTTTTCCTGTTATATCCCGCATATCCTGCCGGGTCATGTACCTGTATCTTCTATTAAACAGGCGTATGTGCATGTTCGATAGTGGAGAAGTCTTGTAAAACCATCTATTCTGTTAGAGTTATATCGATAACATCTAAAAATAGAGGTAATTCAAGATGAGAGTGGTTGTCGGGCTAGGTCTATTGTTTGTGTTACTGGCTTCAGGTGGTTGTTCTATGAAACAGCCGCAGAGTGCGCAGGAATTTCGCCAGATGCTACCGGGCAGTATGTTCGGGAAGCAGGAAACGGTTACTGTTGATCGCTCCTATAGCAAGGTGATTGATACCTTCAGAAAACGTGCTGGAAAATGTCTCAATGTGGTCGTGCAGCGAGATGTGGTAAACCGGTATGGCCAGGTGGTGAATACGACCAATATAACCTATACGCCTACTCTAAACGTTGGGAAATCCAGAGCCGAATTATATCTTCAACAGTTACCCGAAGGCAGTGCTACCTTTGTTGTAGGTGAAATGCCGGAGAAGGGATTTTATTTCTTCGTCGCAGATGCGATTCACGCCGGGAAAAACAAAACTCGCCTGGATCTCTATTATTCGAGTTATGGTGCCGATACCCTGAGCAGGGCCGTTAAGAACTGGGCTAAAGGCGATAATCTTGGTTGTCCTGATCTGACACAGGGTTAGCAGGCAGTCTCTTTTTAGTTATTCAGCTAGCATTCAACGCACACTCTCACGTTGAATGCTAGTTTATGATTCTAAATTATGGCGTCATGTGAATGAGATGTGTCGAGAATTTCGGGTAATCGGTATAAAAATTATGATGAATAAAACTGTATTGTTATTGCTGCTTGCTGGCCTGTTATCAGCCTGTGCGTCTACCAGAGTTTTCAAAGATCAGTCACCGAAAAATATAGAAGTGATAATTGAAAAGGATGAGGGCTCTGTATTCAATGCGAAGGAGGCCAGCGTAGAAGTCTGGAAGCTTGAAGCAGACTGCAAGACTACTTTGCTTGGTGAAGTGGATACCGAATCTTCGAAATTTAAAATTGGTCTCCAGCCTGGCCAGCTTGCTTATATCAATTTCAGGTTCTTTTCTTCGGGCCTGTTTAGTAGTGACAATAGTATGACCTATGGATCACTCATTACACCGAAGAAAGGTTATAATTATCTTTTCAAGGCGAGTTATGTGGAAGGGATTTATAACCTTGAAATTTTTGAGAAAAAAGCGGGTCGCAAATCAAGGCAGATCGAAACTCGTCATTATTCGGAATGTGGAAGCAGCTGAGCATTATAGTTAGGCCATAATCGGCCAGCTAAAGCGTTCCCATGTCCAGTACAGACCGATCACGCCAATCATCAAAGAGCCGGGGATGGTGATGTATCTGTGGAAGTCTTCGCGTTTCTTAAACCAGATGGTGA
This sequence comes from Gammaproteobacteria bacterium, assembly GCA_041589615.1. GTDB lineage: Bacteria > Pseudomonadota > Gammaproteobacteria > SZUA-229 > SZUA-229 > SZUA-229. The sequence goes on from JBFHVK010000225.1 coordinate 2,732, forward strand.
TGCTGAAATAACCCAGTAACAGAATGGCTAGCTGGCCGAGTTCGACACCAACATTAAAACTAATCAGTGCAGTGGCATAGGCGCTCTGTGGCATACCAAAGTCGGCGAGTACACTGGCGAAGCCCAGGCCGTGTAGTAAGCCGAATGCAAACACCAGTGCCAGCCTGCTGTTTTTGAGTTTATGTGCATACATATTTTCAAAGGCTATGTAGGCAATCGACAGGGCAATTAGCGGCTCAACAATACTCGCGGGCAGGCTAACAATATCGAACATGGCCAGGCTCAGGGTGATTGAGTGGGCCAGGGTAAACATGGTGGCCTGCCATGCCAGGGGCTTGAGCTGTGTGCCAAGCAGGAAGATACCCAGTATAAACAGAATGTGATCGAGACCTTTGGGGATGATATGGGCAAAGCCCGCAGCAGTATAATCGGTGATGACACGTGCAGTTGAGGGTTCGCTGAACACTTCGGTCAGGGAGAAGGCGTCACTTGGCTGGTCATTGCGTAGCCACTGCCAGGATGACCAGTGCCATTTTTCATTCTCCATGTCTACCTGGCGAACTCGTACCGCATTATCGGAAAAGGCCGCAGGGTAGTACCAGTTAAGCTGTTCGATCTCTCGATCGATCCTGCCTTCAAAGACGATCAGGCTGATGCGTGGCACTTTTGTGTAGCCGGGTTGAGGTATATTGACCTCGGTAATCTTGAGACTGGCAGGCTGACCATCAAAATTGAGCTGTATATTGTCGGTTAGTGTCTGCCTGAAAGGAGTGAATTTCTGCATCAGTTGTGCAGATTGCAATTCCCGGAGTTCGTCATAGGCATCGGAGTTTGGTGACTCCTGAGTGTTTTTGTATTTGGAGTTAATGCCGGTCATAATGGCTTCGATACTGGCACGTAGCTCAACCCTGTAGCGGCCTTCAGCAAAAACACTGATTTCAACCAGTGCAGGTTTTACGATGTCAGCAATGCTATAATTTGCCGCGCAGGCAGCAAGCATGACATAAGTGAATATTGCATTTTGCACTGTGCGAATTGCATTGTGAATGGATGATCTGCTACTAAGCATTTGAAAACTCAAGAAAAAAAATTTATTATTGCTGCACTAAATTATAATACTAATAAAACTATACTTACTATACATTTGATGGAATCAGCTGGTTCAATAACTTTAACAAACCACACCCGTAGGTGAAACCATGCCATTTTTAGATCGACGCACATTCCTGAAAGTCCTGGGCGCAGCTGCTGTTTCAGCATCTGTACCTAATATGATCGGTTGTTCCGACAAAACACCGGGCGGCACTGAGAAAGCCAGTGGCGTTCCCATGCCCGATGGTTTTTATGATGTACCCATGAAAGGCAATGTGCGCCTGTTGCATATCACCGATGTGCATGGCCAGTTAAACCCTGTGTTTTTCAGGGAGCCAAATGTAAACCTTGGTGTTGGTGAAGCTTATGGTCGACCTCCGCATCTTGTAGGTAATCGCCTGCTACAGGCGATGGGTTTGCAGGTGGCCACACCAGAGTCCTATGCATATACCTATCTTGACTTTGAAAATGCCGCACGTACCTACGGTAAAACCGGTGGTTTTGCTCACATAAAAACGCTGCTTGAGCAGTTACGAAGCCAGGCGGGTGGTAAACAGAATACGCTCACCATCGATGGTGGTGACCTGTGGCAGGGATCTGGTACATCTCTGTGGACACGTGGTGTCGACATGGTGGAAGCTTCAAATATCATTGGCCTGGATGTAATGGTTGGTCACTGGGAATTCACTTACCGGGAAGATGAAGTTCTGAGCAATGTCGCGTTATTCAAGGGTGACTTTATTGGCCAGAACGTACGCGTTAAAGAAGATTCCATGTTCGGTGATGAATATCCCGCCCTGGTTGAAAAATATGACGGTCGTGGTTTATACAACGAAGATACCGGACATGCGTTCCAGCCCTATGTTATTAAGGAAGTGAACGGTGCGCGTATCTGTATCGTTGGCCAGGCGTTCCCGCGTACTGCAAATGCCAATCCCCAGGAGTTTTTCCCTGACTGGTCATTTGGTTTACGTGAAGACGACATG
>JBFHVK010000226.1:0-4765 GCA_041589615.1 Gammaproteobacteria bacterium
ACATGAAATGTCACATATAAAGCATCGGCATCCAATCCTGGCTGCCAGTCATGGCGTTGTCATTTCTATTGTGTTGTCGTTACTTGATATGTCCTCTGCGGATGATGTAATGAGTAGCGTAATCGGTACTACCGGTATGGTCTCGCTTACACGTTTTTCCAGGGATTATGAATATCAGGCAGATGAAGATGCTATACGTTTACTGGTAGAGCTTTATGGCCACGCAAATGGAGCTAATGAATTATTTGATCTGTTTTCAAAGCAGTCAGGTGATAATCATATTCCGGAGTTTTTGAATACACATCCACTTTCTCAAAACCGAATTAATCAAACCAACTCTATCGTAGAACAGTATCCACCAGGTCACACTAAAATGACGCCTTTACCAGATGAATTTCATCAATGGCTGGAGCAACAGCAAGTTAAAACATCCATTCACTAACAGGTACTACATAAGTCAGTCGTTTCATCTGTGCTGGCACAAGTTTGGTGCAAATTTTTACTGTGCTGTAACAAAACTGATCATACTCCATGAAATTTCACTACCTGAAAGCATAATAAGTGCCATATTTCGTTTGTAATTGTGGCATATATACTGCATTTCAGTTGATATGAATATTTCAGGTACATGAACTTTACTGTATCTGTTTAGTATGCCTGTCTAGCTAGTAATGTCACTGGAGGTTGAATATGGCAACGATAGATGAAATAAATTTACATAATCATAAAATTATAGATACATCCAATGTGCTTATGTATTTGCTTGAGAAACGGGAGATGTGTGACAACGAAACCTGTATCCATTTACTCTACAGGTATCTTGACCAGCTTGAACAACACCTTAAACTTGTAGATAGCCTTTATAAAGGTCTGTTGGGTGATGGCGATTCGAAGGCTAATAATATGGCTGAAAAATTTATGTCTGGTGAAGTAGAGCTTAAACGTATTATCAATAATTATCGAACAAGCTGGTGTAGAAAAAGTCGTAAAGATTTAAAGGTCCATGATCATCATAAGTTTATGGATGATACAGAGGAACTATTCGGATTTGTTCATTCACGTATTCAGGATGAAGTTGAGCACCTGTATCCTCTGGTCAGGGAGTTGCGACAGTCTGCGGCCTGAGCTGAAAGTATCATGAAGTAATCGCATTGCAGATAGTTTATCTAATCTGCAATGCATCATATTTCAAATTATACACCGACCGTCTCAAGGATAAGGCAGCCATAGGTATATTTGCACTCATTGCTTTTTTCTGCAGTACGAATAACTTCTGCGAGGATTTCAATAGGGGCTTCATCCACTCGCTCAGATTCCATAACCAGGTTAAGCTGGGTCTGTATATCGAGTTTGTTATTGGTACCTATGAGAACGCCTGTCTGGCTAATGTTCAGCATAAGTCCTTTATCGCAGGTAGTGTTCTGCTCTGAGCTAATACTGATTTCACCGTTGATGAGTGTACGGGGATAAAAACGACGATCGAATATTCTTTTGGGTAATGCAGTCATAACGCATCTCCTTGGCTCTGGTTGATACAAACTTACTGTTGCCGTTGCGTCATTTTTATAATGCGAATATAGCGGGAACTCCTCTGTCTGTAATCATCTATTCGGGTGAAATTCCTATAAATATGTCAATTTCGTCATCAAGGTTTTTACTAATAAACTATTCGTAGAGAGGGGTTGTTGTAATTGGTATTATCTTGAAAACTCAGGGCTTCAATAAAATGAATAAAATCAATGAAATAGCGATGTAGCTGATATATTTCTGATATATAAAATATAAGTAAATAGCAATATTAATATGTTTGATTCATATCAAGGCGTAATCAGGAATGAAGAACTATAAAGTAGTTGTACGTAGTACAAAAGGGGGAGAGCAATGATGGCTTCTACCGATAATCATGATCTCCTGAGTGTATTGCGGGCCCTGTTTCAACGAGTTTTTCGTATGAACATGGCGCAGCGCTTAAACCTTCATAAACGTAAGCCGGCATCTGACAGTGTTGATCTATCTGAAAGCCTGTATCAACAGATAGATAAACTCAGCACGACCAACCGGAATGATAGTGCCATCATTGACTCTCGTGTTAGTGCGGCTACTGACGATGTTAAAAATACATCTGTAAGCAGTAGTCGCACAAAAAATTTAGTTTATACCACATCATCAACTCCCGTCACTGATCTGAGTAATCATTTAAAAACAGAGCATGGGAATCACTATAGCCAGTCAGAGCTGGGTAAACGCCTGGAACGAAGTGCATGGGATCACTTACATAAGTCTATATATTATGCTCGTGACGGTAAAACCGAAGATGCTAAACTCCATGCAAAAATCTCACTACAGGCGATTAAAGAAGCGCATCAGTTCCTGAGTGATGATGAATATACCAGGCTCACCAGAGATATACAGAAAATAATAAATGGCTAATCTCTGGTTTGAAAGTATATTTACTGCTTGAGATTTAGCTCAGCGATATTTATTATGTCTGCCTTTATTAAATTCGGGCAAAAATGAATATACTCCAGATTCCACAGGGTAAGTTTAAGCTGAATCGATATCCGGTACGTAAGAAAGAAGATTTACGTGCATGGGATGCAGCTGATGAATATCTTCTTCAGTATCTGGATGAGCAGGATATCCTGACAGAACATACACGTTTGTTAATTTTCAATGACGCATTCGGTGCTTTGAACATACCACTTATCAAGTACCATCCAGTTAGTATCTCCGATTCGTATATCTCCCAAACTGCTATTGAACGTAATACTCAGGTGAATCAGCTTGATATTAATAGTCTTCAACAATTGAATAGCCTGGATGATATACCGAATACATATGACATTGTGCTTATGAAAGTACCGAGAAGCCTGGCGATGCTCGAATACCAGCTTCAACAGATACGCAGTTGCTGTACATCTAAAACACTAATCATAGCTGCTGCTATGTCAAAATATATACATACATCTACTTTACAATGTTTTGAACGAATTATAGGGCCAACCAGTACGTCTCTTGCGAGAAAAAAAGCACGACTTATATTTAGCCAGATTGATGAAAATCTTGACCCTGTGAAATCTCGTTATCCAGAATCGTATGTTATGGATATAACAGGCGATGTATATGTCAATCATGCAAATGTATTTTCACGTGAAAAGCTCGATATAGGAACACGATTCCTACTACAGCATATTCCTGTTTCTGATAAGTATAAAAATATAGTGGATCTTGCCTGCGGCAATGGTGTAATAGGTATAGCAGCAGCAAAAGCCAACCCTGAGGCACACCTTAGTTTTGTTGATGAATCGTATATGGCAGTTGAATCAGCTCGTATGAATGTGATGAATTTGCTTGATAATTCTATATGCCATGATTTCATGGTCACAGACTGCTTGCATGGAATTGAAAGCGACTCACAGGATCTTATCCTTAACAATCCACCATTTCACCAGCAGCACACTGTGGGAGATTTCATAGCCTGGCAGATGTTCAAGGAGTCCAGGGACTGCTTGCGTACAGGTGGAGAGTTAATAGTAGTCGGAAATCGACATCTTGCGTATCATCTGAAATTAAGAAGATTATTCGGTAATTCTGAAGTTCTAGCCAGCAATAAAAAATTCGTATTACTTCGAGCAATTAAGCAATAAAAAAATGGTCGATGAGGGGAGAGAAGACACTCTTTAGATTTCATCGACCATTAAACGGGGGCAGTTATTCAGTAATTGTTATTCGTGATGCATGAAAAATATGGGTATTTCCCTGTCATCATTAATTTCATTTTCAAGTGGTGCGTGCATGTCGAGGCATGGATGTGTTCCGGCAAATAAACCAGACGGATTTAGATCAAACATCCATATATGTAACATCCATATATTAAACCATGCATTCTGCTCTACGCCGTCGATATTGATTTTTCTCAGACTAGGTATGACCTGGCATTCCATATATGAAGTGTGCTGGTCTAGTTCAATTTGAGGGCCACTTCCATTATCCTGTAAAGTTACGCATAGACCAGCATGTGTATGCCAGGACTCCTCGTTACTCTCGGGGAAAAGATTAGGTGGGTGGCCTGCAAATGCCTGGACTCGTTCATACATCCACGCACCACCAGGTTGTGGATAATCCAGGGTACTGTATCCTGAGGGTGATGAACTATCATTAAATAAAGGAATTGCACCTTTACTGTAATAAATTCCTTTTACTGCAGAGTTATCTTCAGGAATATTAAGTCCACTTACATCCATTGTAGATGACATATTGTTCCAGTGTACACCATGTCCAGCAAGTGAACTGGTTATTGGTTCAAAGCCGAGTTCATATAATTCGTTTGTGACATTTATGTTCTGTAATGCTTTTAACTCATGATACAACTGTGCGAGTTGCTGATCAGTCAAATCACTTTCTTTTCCAAGATCTCGTGCTGTAAGTGCGATGTCACGTCCACTAATCTCACCATCAGCATTACGATCATAGATACTGTAATATTCACCAGTTTGCAAAAAGTTACGAAATGCTTTGCCGATACTTTTAAGATCGTGAGTGTCGACTATTCCACTTCCATCAAAGTCAGCTACTTTCAATAATGGGGCAGGTGTATCAGAGCATGTTTTCGTATGCTCTTGCTGGGCGTATATTAAAGTTGAGGCTGTACAACAAATTACACTTGCTATAACAGATGTAAGTTTCATTACATGTCCTTATTGAGTTCGTGATGTGGGCGAACATTAACATGCAAATTAGATGTCGAAATGGGGAATATTTCACA
>JBFHVK010000227.1:0-4757 GCA_041589615.1 Gammaproteobacteria bacterium
AAAGAAGCGCACGCGATCTATGACGCCGTCGTTGAGAACGAAGGCATCGCGCTGGACGCATTCGAGAATGACGACACGCTGATGGCGCCGCGTTTTGGTCCGATGCGTGAGCGAAAGATCAAACCAGATGTATACGCGCTGCTCCGCCCTTACCTGATCAATGACTTAAACGGGGCCCTAACATATTACGCTATGGCTGCGACAAAACGTGCCGCAGCACAGAAAATGTTCTCGGTGCACCCAGCGTCGATCAAACGCGAATGGCGTGAGTACTACCCTGATACCCCCGAAGGGGAGCAGGAGTACTACAACGACCTGAACTCACCAACAGGACGGATTAAGTTCCACTTGCTAGACGCGTTGCACAGCGGGCGTATTGATCAGGAAACTCACGACCGGGTTCGTGGCGTTATTCTTGAGTCGTACTTTGGGCGGCTTGGTGCCGATGTGGACCCGGGTTGGAAGCGGTTCAGCTCGTTAATGGTGATATACCAGAACGTACGCGTGCTAGGCTTCGCAACGTTGTCATCGCTCGTTGATGCGGGGCAGGTTTTATGGCGCGCGCACGATCTGAAAGCCGCGATTGGCGCGATCAATAATGAAGTTATCAGTAAATCCTCCCGTGAGGACCTCAAGAACATGGCTCGGCTCATGGGGGTAATCCAAGACGATGTAACTGACCATGTACTAAATGACCAGATCACTTCACATTTCATGGGGCTGTCTGCTCGTAAATGGAACGAACGATTCTTCCGAGCTATCTTATTAACGCAATGGACAAACTCTGTCCGCGTTGCAGGGCTTGCCGTGGGTAAGGACTTCCTTCAACGCCATGCGAATAGTAATACAGCGGAATCAGCCCGGTACTTGCGTGAGCTCGGCGTCAGCGCTGAGCAAATCAATCTATGGTTCGAAGCAGGCCAGCCAATTAACGACCAGTTCGAATCTGTCGTTGCAGCGCTCCATACATTCGTAGATGAAGCTGTGGTTCGCCCAGATGCAACAATTCGTCCAGCGTGGGGCTCAGACCCCACTTACATGCTGTTTTTTCACCTGAAGTCGTACCTCTGGGGGTTCTACGAACAGATGGGACGGGGTATCGCTGCTGAAGTTCGTAATGCGGAAGGCGCGAAAAAAGCCCTACCAATTGCCTCGTTCCTTGCACTGACGCTCCCGTTTGCAGCAGCTGGTTACGAAATTCGTCGTCAGTTGTCCTGGTGGATGAACCCGCCCAAGCATCAAGGGAAAGAAGGATTGGATTACTACTTTGAACTGGCCCAACGTGCGGGGTACATGGGCCCATTCCAGCTAATGCTGGATGGCTATGACGCCGAAACTTACGGCCAGTTCGGCCTCACAGCGATCGCAGGACCTACGGTTGACCAGTTTTCCGATTTCTTCACTCAAGACCTCGATACATTTTTGATGCACGCAACGCCGGGTTTATCGCAGTTTGGAGCGGCGCGCGCATGGTTACGTGAATAAAAGAAGCAGCCCCTTCAGTCAATTTGTAGGATAAGGGTTACGATTATACAGGATAGGGTTATGTCAGAATCGCAGCGTAATGAGGACGTCGTCGGGGTACTTAAGGAAATGAGCGGCACACTCCACGAGGTGTTGGAGTCGACACGTGCTCTCGAAATCAGTCATGACGAACACAATGAGCAGCACCAATACCTCAAAGGGTTGATCAACCGTGATCGCGAAAAGCGCGAATTTTACGCTGAGCTCAGAAAACATATGGCGAAAGCGGGGATACTAGGTCTGCTTAGTGGATTAGCCGCCCTGACTATTCTCGGTATCGAGAGTTACCTCAAATCAAAAGGCGTGTAATGCAGCATGCCGTTATCTTACGAGACACCACTTCTGACCACGGTACGTTTGGCCGTTTATTCACGCCTGACGGGACTGAGTTTCAAACTTTGGAGCTCCCGTGGCGTGACAATCGATCAAATTTATCGTGTATTCCTGTTGGCAAGTACGAAACTCGCCACTTGGAGCGAAGCGCTTCGGGCCGGTATCGCGACGTGTACCATCTTCTGTCCGTGGATCGTCGAACTGGCATTTTGATGCATGCTGGTAACTATGCCGGTGACAGAACAAAAGGCCTACAGACCCACTCGCACGGTTGTATTCTAATCGGAATGAAGCGCGGAGTACTGGGTACTCAGCGCGCGGTTCTTGGCTCGAAGACTGGGCTACGACGGTTTGTCAGCAAAATGAACCGTGAACCGTTCATTTTGCACATTATCGATACAGGGGTATCACATGGAAACATTACATGATTCGAGCGTTACGGCAGTAGAATCCCAAGCAATCGGGTTGAATAGCCAGCATGTTCCAGCTGCATTAATTGGCGGTGGACTTGATGGGACAACTTACTACACAGTGCAAGTGAAAACCGCATCAGGCTGGGAAGACCTTTACCAAGACGGCTCAGTTGTTCAGGTTACAGACACTAATAAAGTCGTTGGGATTTATGCTCCCGGTACGTACCGAGGCGTAAAAACCGGTGCGGCTGCAAGCTCTTTATCTGTCGCTAAATAAGGAGCAGTTATATGTCTGCCTGCGGAGTCCCTACTAGTGTATCTGTACTGACGCCTGTAGCTACGGCGGTCCAATCAGTGATCAGCGGTTCAGCGTTGAAATTCTTCGCCCCACTCACCCACAGCCTTGTACCGACTAAAGGTCTACGCAACTACACCTTCACCCGAGCCAGTGCGGCCACTGTGCGTGACCACGAAGGTAGAGTCCATGTGTGCGAAGCCAACGAGGCACGGTTTGAAGGTGCGCGTCGTGTTAAGAACCACTGCCAGTCATCAGAAGATATAACAGGTACAGGCTGGACTTCGAGTGGTTCACCTTCAGTTACTAAGAATACCATCAGGGGAGATTCCTATGGAGATGTCGCTCTATACAATTTCACTGCTGAGTCCAGTGTCATCACAGTTAGTGTTGATCTTCGTTTAAATGCTAATAGTCCTAATGTGGGTAGGTCTCAATTACTGTTATACGATATTACAAATGCGGCTTCACTAGGTAGTGGGCCTCTAATTACTTTGTCTACAAATGGTGATTATGTTAGACACACATATACATGGACGAACGCAATCGTCGGTACAGATTTACGTGCTTATTTCTATGTAGGACGCTCCCCAGACCTTCTCCCGGTGGACATGGATATAAATAAGGTGCAGATTGAGCAGGGTGTCAGTATTCCATCAGAATATGTTTCTACAGACGTCGGCACTGGGCCTGAACTTGCTCTACCTTTTACTGAATGGACATTAAATGACTGGAGTACTGCCGCAGGTGGCTTAATTGGGGTTAACTCCACCGGTAATGCTGTACTGAATATAGGCACCATGAAAATAAAAGATGGTGTGTTGTATGTTATTGAGTTTGACGCAACCATTACAAGTGGTTCAGCAAACTGGGGGTTAGGAGGTAACTTTGCAGGAGGTGTAGCAGCAGGTAAGAATCGTTATGTTGTAACTGCAGGAAGCAGTGGAACATTTATATTCAACGGCATAACCGCATTCAATGGTGAGATATCCAACTTTACACTGAAAGAAATAGACCATGGCGCTAACGTAGATGGCGTTAAATACTTCGACACTGAAAATGGCAACACAGTGGATGCTAACAATGTGGTTACTGAAGGCGTCGGTGCTAAATTAGCCACTGTAAAAGGATACCTTTCAGAGCCGCAACGTACCAACCTGCTTATCAACTCGGGCGACGTTTCACTGTGGGCAGAAAGTCAGGCCGTTGTTGTATCCACACATGATGCTGATGGATTTCAGACGGTTGCACCAAGCGACTTGTCAACAGTGCATTATGCGGCACAAAATAGCAGCGTCACTCTTGGTGATGAGCTGCAAATGTCATTCGATGCAAAGCCTGACGGGTATGATTGGATACAGGTCGCTATTTCAACCGGCTTCAATGCGGCCTTGTTTGTCAACTTCAATGTTGCAACTGGCACTGTTGGCAACAAGCATGTCAACGAGGCTGACTATACCTATTCAATAAAACCAAATAATGATGGCAGCTACAGAATCACTGTAGGCAGCACAGCCACAGCAACCAGCACAAGTGCAAGGTTTGTTTTGCTGCCACTACCAACTGATGACATAAATAGAGCGCCAACCATCACGGGTGACAATGTTTCTGGTGTGAAGATCCGTGCCGTGAATTTTGAAGCTGGCAGTTTTGCAACTTCGTGGATGCCCACGGATGCAGCTTCTCAAACCAGAACAGCAAGTCAGCTAGAGGCTCCTAATTCCGTTTTACCGGACAAAGGCTCGCTTGTTCTTGACATCAATATGACATCATTCCCAGTTTCATATGCCCAGCGTATTTTTAACTGTGGCAGTTATGCTGCCGGGTTCTATATTGAAACTTTGCCGGGAGGCATATTCCGCTTCTATCGTAAAAATGGTGCGCCTCCTATTACCTATGTGCAATCCACTGTTACCGCTTCAGCTGGAGTGGATCATAAAGTTGCGATTTCATGGGATGAGGCAACTATCAGGATCTCTGTTGATGGTGAAACACCCGTTGAAGCAGTCAATGCTGGCACTATAGATCGTACAGATAATGTTGATATAGGCACTGCAGGTTTTGCAAGTGGAGTAGAACGTCCTGCTTGCACCATCGGTGACCTGAAGATATACAACAAAGTGTACACCGGCAGTAAACTACAGGAGCTATCCACATGATCAGCTTACTAATTGAGGTTCCAGTAACAACCG
>JBFHVK010000228.1:0-4750 GCA_041589615.1 Gammaproteobacteria bacterium
TTATATCCCTTTTCAGGGTAGTAGAATTCCGGTGTACTCTCTCAGTGAAAATTTACAGCTTATGTCATTTGTTGCAGATAATCGCGCACAATGTGTTGTTCTTAAATATAGTGCGGGCTGGTTTGCGCTGCTTTGCCAGGAGATTAAAAATTTCCAGCTCTCAGACATCCGTTTTGAGCCGTTACCGGCCTGTATGAATCGTCCAGCCATGCCTCTGACGCACCTCGCACAATACAGGAGCTCAAGCAGGGACACGCAACTGGGCCTGATAAGTAACGCCGATATTATTATGCACTATCTTGAGCAGCTATAGCATGGCTGAACCAGTACAGCAGATAGAGGCAGGATTCGATGAAAACCAGGGAGTTAGCGCCTGGATGTTGCAGGTGGCAGCGGGGATACAGGTTGCTGTAGGCCAGTATGAAGTAATTCACATCGTTGATCGGCCTGATTATATCTCTGTGCCCCAGGCTCCCGCTCACTGTCATCATGTCATACTCTGGAACAACCATATTGTGCCTGTTATGGAGCTATCAGTCTGGCTTACGGGGCATATGCAGCCTGGTGGGGCTAATATTGTAGGCATTGTTGCCTACGAGCGGCCAGAGGGTGGTTATGCCTATGGGGGGCTAGGGTTAAGTAGTATTCCCACACTCCATCAGGTAAATAATCAGCAGTTCTGCGAGCTACCTTCTGCAAATTCTGATAAATGGCAGAGAATATCACTATCCTGTTTTACGAGTGAAACTGGGCAGGCTGTGCCGGTACTGGATCTTCCATTACTCTTTTCCGATGCGTTATCAGCTGATTAGGTAAATGCCCTATAAATATGCGTAAACGGTATAGAAATGCCCCTGAAAGGTCACTAATTAGCAGAAAAATCACCTCGAATGTCCTAGTATTTAGATGGATCTGTTAGTAATCAAATCAACCTCTCAAATCTCTTCTAAAGAATAATTGAAAATACACTCAAATGAATGAATCAAAAAACTAACAGAAGTGATAGTTTATTTTCAATGATAAGTAAGTAATGATACAGGTATATGCTGAGACTGCTTGCATTCTCAGGGATGCTATGCGCGTATCGTCGTCGCGGCCTTTAGGAGTTTATATAATGAAACCGAATGAAACCAAGCCCAAGTTGTTGCTCGTGGATGATCATGCGATTGTCCGAGCCGGGTTCAGGCATCTACTGGAGAGTGATGACCATTACGATATACTGGAAGTGGATTCCGCAGAAGCAGCATGCCAGGTATATGCTGATTATCAGCCTGATGCAGTCATTATGGACCTTATGATGCCCGGTATGGGCGGTTTAGAGGGGCTTAGGCACCTGAGCGCAAAAGACCGTAATGTAAAAGTGCTTATATTGAGTATGAAAGATGACCTGGCGCATGTGAATCGTGCAACCCTTGCAGGTGCTACCGGTTATCTTACCAAGCGCAGTGCGCCTGAGGAGCTTGCGCGTGCAGTCAGTGTGATAATGAAGGGTCAGAAGTATCTCAGTGCTGATGTCTGTGAAACAGCCAGCAAGGAGTCATATGTATCGGATGAAGAAAAGATCAAGTGTCTGTCTGAACGTGAGTTTGAAGTGTTCTGTTTACTGGCCGAGGGTAGAAGCGTGGTTAAAATCTCCTCAGACCTGCATCTAAGCCCTAAAACGGTGAGTAATCACCGCACTCGTATCATGAACAAGCTGAAGGCCAAGAACATCGTAGAAATAACCAGGCTGGCTATCAGAAATGGTCTGGTCGAAGCCTGATAAAAGACGCTAGAAATAAAACAGCCTGATAATAAATATCAGGCTGTTTTTAATTGTGAGTATTGATTTACCAGTTAATTATCTATCAGGCAGTACTACTTCCCGGAATGAGCTGGTTCAATAGTAAACGACTAAGCAGGTTTCTTCGTGCAGGCACGATATACGAATGCTTAATCAGGTAATCAATTATTTTATCTACTGATTCATCAAGACTAAGTTCAGCAGTGTCAATGGTGATGTCCGGGTTTATCGGTTCTTCGTATGGTGAGTCGATACCTGTGAAATGTTTTATTTCACCAGCACGAGCCTTTTTATATAAACCTTTAACATCACGAGATTCACAAACATCGAGTGGGCATTTTATGTAAATCTCTATAAACTCGGTGTTATTGACTATATTTCTTACAAAATTTCGATCCTTGATAAACGGTGATATGAAAGTGGCGAGTACCATCACCCCGGCATCGATGAATAGCTTTGAGACTTCACCAATACGCCTGATGTTTTCCTGCCTGTCACAATCTGCAAATCCCAGGTCACTGCTTAAACCATGACGAACATTATCACCATCTAGAAGATAGGTTCTAAAGCTAAGTTTATGAAGCCTTTCTTCCAGTGCATTAGCGACTGTCGATTTTCCTGATCCAGAAAGACCCGTGAACCAGAGAATTGAAGAGCGCTGATTGTTAAGTGTGTCTCGAGAGTCTTTGTTGATTGAATTGTCTGACCAGACAACATTGCTAGACTTATTTGATGTAACTGAAGTTGATTGCTGTTTCACGTTACTGCACCTGCTATTACTGCAAAATCGTTAACCTAAACCTAGCATCAAAATACTGAATAATGCATAGGAAAAAATCCTTTAAGCTTTATTGTATAAAAAATGAGAAGTAATTAACGAAAGCGGTCAGGCTCTGGGAAAAATTCCCCATTTGATGCGAAATACATATAAATGAAAAAATACTAACTATAATATTTTTAGACAGAATCATTGAAATAATTCCTGTCTATATTTTATCAGTTTTCTGTAGGTTTTTATTTTAATGAGTGTAGATGCCAGTGTGTGTACCAGTGAGAGTCGACCGTCATTGCTTTCGTTGTTCTGGACTTTTCTAAAAATTGGCAGTACCGCTTTCGGCGGTTTTATGGCGCTAATTTCTGTCGTACAGAATTACCTTGTAGACCGGGAAAAGTTAATATCACACGACGATATGCTTGATGGTATTTCCCTGGCTACTATTTTACCTGGTCCTGTTGCGGTTAATGTTGTCGCATATTCCGGTTACCGAATAAATGGCGTGTTGGGGGCAATCGTATGTGCGACTGCAGTTACATTGCCTTCTTTTTTCCTAATACTATTTCTAAGTTATGCATATTTCACATGGGGTGATATTCCAGCTGTCAGCAGTATTTTTCAGGGATTTTTGCCTGCAGTAGCTGCAATTATTATCGCTGCTGTGTTCAAGCTTGGAGCTAAAACAATAACAGGAAGCCTGGAACTAAGTGTGGCGCTTAGTGCAATGATGGTGTTGATTGTTATTGGCGGTTTCTACAGTACATTACTCATTATAGTTTTTTCAGGAATTATTGGATGGGTAGTTTACGGAGACAAAATACTGGTGAAAGAGACTGACAAAAATCAGGTAAACGTACTCGAAAGTAAAAAGCTGAATGAGCTGGTGCCTTTTGCAGGTTTGTCTGTTGCCGCAATCCTGATTCCACTCTTCAATAGTGGTGCATTTATTTCAGGGAAGTTGCTTGCAACTTTTGCTGGAATGAGCGTTTTGCTGTTTGGTGGTGGGTTTGTTTTTATACCATTAATGCAGGAAACAGTAGTTGAAACATATGGCTGGGTCACACATAAGGAATTTGTTGACGCTATTGCCATGGGGCAGATAACGCCAGGACCAATTTTAATTAGTGCAACTTTTATTGGATATAAGGTTGCAGGAGTGGCAGGTGCAATTATGGCGACCATTGGTATATTTGTGCCTCCAGCGATGATAATGCTTGTTTGTACTCATTATTTACAGGCAGTTAAATCTTCAACGAATATACAGGCGATATTGAAAGGTATTCGTTGTGGTGTCATCGGCATGATTGCAGCTGCAGCATATGTGGTGGGTATGTCATCAGATATTAATATGGTGACATTATCTATTTTTACGGCTTCATTATTAGCACTTCTAGTGTTGAAGCTTGAGGTTATCTGGATAATACCTGTGTCAGGTATTGTAGGTCTGGTTGCATTTTCGTAGATGTTATGGTGCTTGAGTTAAGTTCGAGTGCACAGAATTACATTCCGAATAGATATGCCAGTATGTTTTTTATATGACTATCAGAAAGTATTCGAAATATTTAATTCAAACTTAACTTAATAATTAGGAGTATCCTATGACACCTGTATTTATGATCGGCACGCAACGTTCTGGTTCGAATTTGTTAAGATTGATGTTGAATCAGTTAAGAGAGATTGCATCTCCGCATCCGCCACATATCCTGGAAAGAATGTATCCTTTGATTGATGCATATGGAAATCTTGATATTGATGATAACTTTCGTATGTTAATAGAAGATGTATGTAGATTGGTGGAGCTTAATCCTGTTGAGTGGAGTGGCGTTGAATTAAATCGTGATGATGTATTCAAACGAGCCAAAGATAGAAGCTTATTGTCAGTATATGCAACTGTTTATGATCTTTATGCAGAGCATGCAGGTGCAAAGACATGGTGTTGTAAGAGTCTGGCAAATATAAACTATGTGGATGATATTGAAGAGCATCTTGAACATCCAAGATATATTTACCTTTATCGTGATGGTCGAGATGTAGCGCTTTCTTTCCAGAAGGCCGTTGTTGGTGAGAAGCACATCTATAATATTGCTAAGGAGTGGGCTGAAACGCAACAGAAGGCGCTCAATCTTCGCAATAGTATCGATAGTAAGTATTTTTATAGTGTCAGTTACGAGCAGTTAACCCAGCAACCTGAA
>JBFHVK010000229.1:0-4749 GCA_041589615.1 Gammaproteobacteria bacterium
CCTTGTAATTGCCAGCTAATCAGCTGTTTCAGTAGAGGCTCATCAATCGATATATTCATATCAAGATCTATTGCGCCGATTAAAAACATCGGGTCTGCAGGTGTATTTTCGTCAATTCCACTGAGACTGAATTCCATATCGGCTTCCAGCTTGCCGAGCTCACTGTCGATACTTAAGGGATTTACCTTGATTTCTGCCTGCTGTATCAGCGTGGGTACCAAACCCATAATCTGGCCCATCATCATTGCATTGGCCTGTTCTTCAGGAATACCCTGCTCTACTTGCTGCTGAACCCCTTTCTGCATTTCCTGAATTTGCATCAGGCTCTGTGCATTCAGGCCGTTAACACTGATATTAAGCTGCATTGGACCAAACTTCTGGTTAGATGCAAGAATTTCCCTCGCACTAATCTGTGCGCCCGAGTTAATTAGCTCACTGTCTTCCGATGTTACCGAGCGCATTGTCAGATCACGCATGGCAAATTGCTCATCATTAGAATCCATATTTAACAGGCCGATTGAAATAACCGAATCACCCAGCATTATATTATTCATGCCCATAGAACCTGAGAAGCTCAGGGTCATATTGTCTGTATTCATAGAGAAAACTTCTGACTGAAGCTTAAAGCCCGGTATCTGGGCCTCACCTTTAAGCTCCCTGCGCATCGATGAATAGTATTCATTGATAATCATACCGGAAGACTGGATACTCACCAGACCGATATCATCTTCAAAACTGGTATTAATCGCGGGAACATAGGCCTGGCTTTCAACATCACCGCTGAAGCTGATGACATTCTGGTAAACCAGTGGTTTTTCATTAGCAAAGATCTTCTGGACGATTTCCTGCTGATCAGCAGACACATCTAGCTCACCATTAACAACGGCCGCAACCAGTGGTGACTTGCCCTGGGATAGCATGCCGAAATATACGGGACCATGGATTATCTCTTCCTTCATGAAAATAGGCGAATCCATTTCTGGCAGCAATAATGACAGTGTTGCTTCCGATGAATAAAAACCCTGATCGTAACTTTCAATCTGAAGTTCAATTTGCAACACCTGCGCAAAGTCGTCTATTAGCTGTGCATAATCAGATTTGACCTTATACCCAAGCGCAAACGGTGTTAATGAGATTAAAATAAGCAGGACTACTAATATCCATAAAATAATCTCGGCGATACTGATTCTTTTAGTGCTCATACCCGTCCTTTAATTTTTATAATCTTTATCATTCTGGCAAAATAGTATGAATATACAGCGACTTATTCAACACTTTAGTTAAATTTTGCTCGTAGATAGCTGAATTTTTTAGAATTATAGGCAAAAAAATCAGGTGCGGCCAGTATCATCTGCAACACGGGTGAAATCGATCACTAATACCTGCCACCTGAATGACTTATTTTTCAATTGAAGAAATACCAAATGCCGTGAGTTCTCCATCACGTGTGATCACGTACAATACGCCATTATGCACGATTGGTGGAACCAGAACCCCTGAATCATCCGTTTCTGCCCTGGCAACAAAACGGCCATCAAACGGCGACAGCCAGTGAAGGTATCCTTCAAAATCAGCTACCACCAGGGTATTTTTCATCGCTACCGGCCGTGTCAGTTTACGAGCCTTTAACTTCTCCTGCTTCCACAGGGTGGCTCCATTCTCCGGGTCGAGCGCCCAGATATGATCACGATCATCGCTAATGTATAAACCGGCCGATGTATATTCGACTCCACTATATGATGAGAGTTTGCGGTTCCATTTAAGCTGTCCACGACGTATATCGATGGCCACAACCCTGCCCTGGTAACTTGCCATATAGAGTGTGTCATCACGTATGACCGAGTCACCATCAATATCCACGAGGCGTTCCAGCTCGGAACGACCCGAAGGTGTAGATACAGCTATATCAAACACCGTATGTCCATCAATCAGGTCCAGCGCAACCAGCCTGCCATTATCGAGGCCATTGAATATATAACCCTGCTTGATGATGGGGGTGCTATTACCTCTCAGGCTTAACGCAGGTACATCACGCTTGTATGACCACTTGACGCTACCATCCAGGAGTTTGAGTGCAGAAATGCGACCGTCCACGGAACGAATAATAACAAGATCTGCTGCAATCTGCGCAGGCATAAGGACTTCAGATGTCGCATCTACCGTCCATTTCTGCTTGCCCTGGCCATCCAGCAGGATAACGTGGCCATTACGGCTGGTCAGCACCAGGTTATTTTTTTCTCCACCCACACCGCCACTGAGGATAATATCAAGCTCGACTTCCCACAGCTGTCTACCGGTTTTCAGTGCATAGGCAGATACATTACCCTCCCTGTCTGCAACAATGATTCGATCATCCAGTATCAGGGGAGTTAGTTTAAGGTACTGCTGATCGATACCGACACCGGTATCAACACTCCACAGTTCTTTAACGGTGTAACTCGGGGTGAAATCTACCAGTTCAGCTGGTGGCTCGGAATTATCCGTATCACCACAGGCCATCAACAGGATGGAAACAGATGCAATCAGGATATAACGCATCATGCCGAAGGTTCAGTATTGCTTGTATTGTCTGAAGAAATATCAGCTGACTCACCAAGGTCATCTATTTTAAGCTGCAGTAGACGGCTGGATGCTGTGTACTGTAATGCCTCGCTGTAAGCCTGGTGTGCTAGCGCTTTATTACCCTGAGTCACCAGTACATCACCTTTAAGTTCTAAGGCCAGTGCCCTGAAACTCTCAGGGTAAGTCTCATTTAGTAATAACAATGCCTGATCCGCCTGGGAGCTGGTCAGTAATACACGTGCCAGGCGAATTTTTGCCAGGTATTTAAGTTCATCCTGACGAGCATTCTCAATCACCCATTGCAATTGCGCCTGTGCCTTTACTGGCTCACCTGCAGCCAGGTGCTGTTTGGCTAATAGCAGTGCTGAAAGACTTGCGTAGGGCGTATCCTTAAATTCGGCTGCCAGTGTATTTACACGGGTTTGCTGATCATTTATTGATTCTGTTGACTGAACATTAGATGCAACCGTCTCATAAATGATACTGGCCTGCTCTGTATGCCTGATAGACTGGTCCTGATAATATTGCCAGCCAAAAATTGAGGCTACACCCACGCTGATACCGGTGATAATCATAGTGGAGTTTTCTTTCCACCATTGTTTTATAGCTTCAAGTTGTTGTTCTTCAGTTTCATAATCCATAGTGTATCTCTATATTTTTATACCACCTGAGCACAGCAGCTCATCGGCTTATATCATTTCGTTTAAGGTATCTAATAAATCACTTATTGCGACTGTTTTCTGCTCGGCCTTCTCGCGCAGTAGCTTCACTGAGACTGTCTTATTGTTGATTTCATCTTCACCAAGTATCAGCGCTATACTGGCGCCCGATTTATCTGCCTTTTTCATCTGGCTTTTAAACGATCCACCACCACAGTTACACTGTATTATTTTATCTGGTAACTGATCACGAAGCTGTTCGACAATAGACAGGCCCGCAAGTTGCGCATTATCGCCCTGCAGCATCACGAAAATATCCGCTGCATTATCTACCTGCTTACCTGCATCTTCAAGTAGTGAGAGTAAACGCTCAATACCCATTGCAAAACCTGCTGCCGGTGTTGCACGTCCGCCAAGCTGTTCTACCAGTCCATCGTAGCGACCACCCGCACAAACGGTGCCCTGTGCGCCGAGCGCATCAGTAACCCACTCAAAGACAGTTTTACAATAATAATCAAGGCCACGAACCAGGCGCGTGTTAATGGTATATTCGATACCAGCCTGATCCAGAATGGCCGTGAGTTTGTTAAAGTGCTCCCTGGATTCTTCATCAAGATAATCCATCAGTTTGGGTGCCGCCTCAATCATCGACTGCATTTCAGGATTTTTACTGTCCAGCACCCTCAGGGGATTTGTTTCAAGCCGACGTAAAGAATCCTCATCAAGTACCGCCTTATGCTGATTCAGGTAATCTACCAGTACAACGCGATAAGCTTTACGACATTCCGATGTTCCCAGTGTATTTAACTGCAGGCTGATATTTTCCAGGCCGAGCAGTTTCCACATACGCGCTGATAGCAGAATAAGCTCCGCATCGATATCAGGCGTGTCGATGCCAAAGGTCTCTACACCTACCTGATGGAACTGACGATAACGACCCTTTTGTGGGCGCTCATGCCGGAACATCGGCCCCATATACCAGAGACGCTGCTGCTGGTTATGAAACAGGCCATGCTGTATTCCAGAACGCACACAGCTCGCTGTACCTTCCGGCCTCAGGGTAAGGCTGTCACCATTGCGATCCTCGAAGGTATACATTTCTTTTTCGACAATATCAGTGACTTCACCAATAGATCGACAGAACAAATCAGTCGACTCGACAACAGGCATACGAATTTCATTGTATGCATAGGATTGCAACAACTGCTTGATAGTGCTTTCGAAGAACTGCCACAAAGGTGACTGTTGTGGGAGAATGTCATGCATTCCACGAATGCTTTGAATTTTACTGGACATACATTTATATCGGTAATTATCGGGTTTTATAGCGTTCAAACGAAGACTCAGACAACAGCTCTATATTTACAGTATTACTGCTACTTCTGATTAGATGATCAAAATTGATGATTGTGTTATTTAATTCAATTCTAACCTGACGTGCATTGCCCAGAAATATTTTAAACGGGAGTTTACCATCCAGAACGACTTCTTCACCAGAAGCCAGTAATCGATAGATAAGACGTTCACC
>JBFHVK010000230.1:0-4739 GCA_041589615.1 Gammaproteobacteria bacterium
CAACCATTACGGCCCTCGCCGCACGGGCGGTGCTGTTGGTAGCGAAACTCGCGACGGCAGCAAGGTTCGCCTTGTAATTCAACTAACTGGCAAGTCTCTAAATGAGCTAGGCTTCGTCCCTCCAGTTGTAATCCCAAAGGGTGCTCGTTTCGAGTCGGCCCGCCTTCGTGTCGATGAGGCTTTTGTCCTCACCGGCACCTCCCCAACTGTTCAAGTTGGTTCAGAAGGTTCAGTTGCAACCAATGGCGTAGTTATCTCAGAAGCAGAACTTGAGAACGTCGGTACTAAGGCTCTAGCATCAACCGGTGCCGGTACTTGGTCATTCAGTTCCACGACTGGCCTAACTGCCGCCGCTAAGGTTAAGTTTGCCCTTGGTGGCACTTCACCAGTTGTTGATTCAACTGTTGGCAAAGCCACACTAGTCCTCGAATACGTCGATCTAGCTAAGGCTTAAAGACTTGGGGGCTTCGGCCCCCATTTCTATTTATAGAGGTACATAACTTGACAATCGAACACGTATCAATTGGTGATCCCAACATCCATGAGCCTAAAGGTATTTCTTCTGCGGCTGGTAATACAGTTTATGTAGCAAACGGAGCGGGCACTGGTGTTTGGCGACAGCTAACCTTTTCTGAGCTAGATGCCGTACAAGCTTATGGCTCGATGGTTATCTCAAACAACGCTGCAAATTTCCCCTTAACCGCTGTAGCAGATACTTCATTTGCGACCCCTGCTCAGTATACTCTCCTTACAGGTGCAGGCGCCCCTTTCGCTAGCGAGACACTGTTCGGTGTAACTTTCAACACTGACAGGCTAATCGCACCTTATACTGGTGTTTACAAGCTTGACGCATACATGAACATCAGCAGCTTTCCCGGTACCACTGCTAAGGTGGCAATGCGGCACCTACGAAACGGGACAACCTACTCAGCGCGACCAGTTATCGTAAAATCAGCAGGATCAGGTTCAGCACTCCAACTTACAGGTTTTGGTCTAACAACTCTAAATGCTGGCGATACAATGCAGATTGTTGTAGCCTCCGATGTTACAGGAAACCTTGTAATCAGGGATATGAACGTCCTCCTCACTCTACAGCGCAGAACTGCCTAAGGATTAATATGAGATACTCTCTTAAAGAATGCACTAAATGTGGTATCTCTAAGCCTGAAGATGCTTTTCCCAGACAAGGGAAAGGCAGTTTAACTTATTGTAGAACATGCAGACATGCTCAAATTAGAGATGCAAGATTGAATTCTGATAACCGAGATTATCATAAAGAGTATTATCAGAAGAATAAAGAAAAGATAAGTGAAAGTAGGAAAAGAGAGCTTCAGACCAATGCTGATTATAAGTTCAAGCACATGTTCAGAAATTCAAAACAAAGAGCACACTATAAAGGACTTACTTTCGACCTCTCTTCTTGGGAATTTCTGAAAGAGCTTTGGTTTTTACAACAAGGGCGCTGTGCTATTTCGGGAGAAGAGATGTCTCTCTCTGGCGATATCCTAAGCAACAAGGTGTCTTTAGATCGAATTGATTCGGCAAGAGGTTACGAAGAAGGTAATCTTCAACTTGTCACTATTAAGGTGAATTATATGAAACGAGACATGGATCAGAATACATTTCTTGATTTATGTAGGAGAATTGCAAGTGCGGTATAGTCTATTGGAGATTGTTCAAGATATTCTAAATGATCTCGATAGCGACTACGTGAACAGCATTGATGACACAATAGAGAGTCAACAAGTTGCTCAAATTGTTCGCACTAGCTATAACGAGATTATCAGCAACAGGAATTGGCCTCACCTAAAGAAGCTTGTTCAACTAGAAGCATCAGGAAGCACACTTCGACCTAACTATCTGAAACTCCCAGAAGGGACTAAAGAACTAATCTTTGTTCGCTACGACAAGAAGAAGACAGGGAGCAGTAAGCTACTCTATCAAGATGTTAAATACCTAGAGCCACACGATTTTCTAACTTTGGTTACAAGCAGAGATAGCACAAAGTCAAATGTTAACACTATAACAGATTTCAGCGGCATTAAGATGCCAATCTATAAGGATAAGGCTCCTGAATACTGGACTAGCTTTGATGACGAGTGGCTTGTATTTGATTCATATGATGCAGTTGTGGATACAACTCTGCAGAAAGCAAAATCACAATGTATGGCTTATATTGAGCCAGTGTGGTCTCATACAGATAGTGCTATTCCTGATCTACCAGAAGAAGCCTTTTCTGCGCTGATTGCAGAAGCAAAGAGTACAGCGTCCATTGCACTCAAACAGATGCCTAATGAAAAGGCTGAACAGAAAGCAACAAGGCAGCAGCGCTGGCTCTCACGGAAGGCTTGGAGAGCACAAGGCGGAATTAGCTACCCTGACTATGGAAGAAAAAGATGATTATTGAATATCGCGGGTACCAGATTAAACCTGCAAAGAATATGCCTAGTGCTCTCACCGTAGCAACGACAGGCAAGGGAGGCAAGATTCCGGCAGTTCTAGATTCCCTCTTCACCAAAGTAGATATTGCCAAATTTGCCATTGACTCTTATCTAGAAAGTAAGGAAGGTGTTAATGGTAAAGCCAGTAATCAAAGCTGAACTCAGCACATTCACTCGGGGCATTATCACTGAAGCTAGTGTCCTGAACTTCCCGCCAGAAGCAAGTCTGGATGAGGAAAATTTTAAAATTAACAAAGATGGGTCTCGGGATAGGCGTCTTGGTTTAGACTTTGAAGCAAATCATGCAAGAATCTCAACAGATGCTACTATCGATGAGTTCCCAACACTAGGGACTTCCACTTTCCGCTGGACAGGGGCAAACCAAGACCCTCTAAATGAGTTTGTGGTTGTGCAGTTTGGTAGTAAGCTGAAAGTTTTTGATGCGACGAAAGCCAGTATCTCAGGGGAAGGTTTTCTAGGCACGGTCTCTATCCCTGTAATCGATAAGACAAAAGTTTTCACTTACGCGGCAGTGGATGGTATTCTTGTAATCGCTAGCGGTGTAGAAGAGGTTTTCTCTGTAAGCTACAACGGGTCCTCTTTCAGTGTCACCACTAATAGACTGCTAGTTAGAGACCTGTGGGGTGTGCCTGAAACGGGTGGTAATGACCTCAATAAACGTCCCACTTCCTTAACACAAGATCACCTATACAACCTAAGAAACCAAGGATGGGGCATCCCCCGGAAGAACTCAGCAGGAACCCTGACTGATCCTATTTCTATTTTTAACGCAGAATACGGGGTATTTCCTGCCCCTTCTGAGGCCGTAGTTTCTGCTCTTCAATTCCAAGCAGGGACAACCCCTTTTGAACGCATCTACCCTAGCATGTACAACGAAGTGCTAGGCTTGAATGCCCCTCCCGCTAAGGGTTATTTCATTATCGATGCGCTGAGAAGAGGCACCTCTCGTCTATCTGCTGCGCAAGCAAACAAAACGAAGTTCCCCTCTCTCGTACATGCGTCAGTTGGTCTAAACTCAGATACAACGACACAGGGTTGCTCTCTCGTAGCAGAATACTCAGGACGTGTATTCTATGCAGGTTTCGGTGGGAATATCGCAGACCCGATTAGCACAAGTCCTGCTTTGTCCAGCTACATCCTATTCTCACAACTGGTTAAGTCTCAGGAAGATATTGTCAAATGCTACCAAGAAGGCGATCCTACTTCTAGAGAGAATAGTGATGTAATCGACACCGATGGCGGCTTTATCCGTATCTCCGGCGCTAAGAAAATCCTAGGAATGGTGGCCCTCACCGATAGACTAGTAATCCTTGCTGACAATGGTGTATGGGCTCTAAGGGGCGGCAGTGATTTCGGGTTCTCTGCAACTAACTATTCAGTGTCTCGGGTGAGCACTTTCGGCTGTATCAATAGCAGATCAATTGTAATCGAGAATGACAAGATTTACTATTGGGGTGACTCTGGCATCTTCCTAATTTTTAAGGATCAATTTGGAGATTTGAAGGTTGAGAGCATCACGGAGCAGACAATCCAGAAGCTCTACAATTCAATCCCTACTACCAGTAAAGAGAATTCTAGAGGGATTTACGACCCATTCGAGAAGAGTGTAAGATGGTTGTACAGCTTTGACCAGAACCGGACAAACAATAACCAAGCATTTGAACTGATTCTAGATGTGGTTCTTGGGGCCTTCACTAAAAACAGGTTCTACGCCACAGCGTCGGAAAGCCCTGATATTGTCGGGTACATCCCAACCTCTGCATTCCTAACAGGAGATACAGAGGACACGGTTATTGTACCGGGAGAGGGTGTAACGCTAACTGTGGTAGTTAACGGGGAGCCTGTTGTGGTTGAAGGAGGTTCTCGCTCCTCGGGTGTCCGATCTATTAAGTATGTCTGTGCATACGGCTCAGATGAGTTTGGTAATATCGGGTTTACCTTCGGGACCTTAAGAAACGAGAAGTTTAAGGACTGGTTCACGTTTAACGGTGTAGGTGTTGATGCTAAGGCATATCTCCTAACAGGGGCCGCAACTGCAGGGGACTCCTCCGTAGCCAAACAATCCCCATATCTCGTCACCCATTTCTTAAGAACAGAATCAGGTGTTGAGAACGTAGGTGGAGAGCTAGTTCCTAGAAATCAATCAGGTTGTCAGGTGCGGGTCCAGTGGGACTTCACTAATACAATTAACTCTAATAAATGGGGACCTCTCTTCCAAGCATACAGATATCGGCAGCCTTTCTTTATCGACAATGCCTCTTCAACCTTCGACAGCGG
>JBFHVK010000231.1:0-4704 GCA_041589615.1 Gammaproteobacteria bacterium
AATATGCTCAGGCGTCTTCAAAGGATCAGACGGTATGAAGTTAGCATGCTCAAGCAGGTAACCGCCGCCTTCTGGAGCGAAGAACAGTACCAGGCTGAAGAAGATCAGGAATACAACCACACCTACAATATCTTTAACAGAATAGTAAGGGTGGAATGGAATGCCATCCAGAGGGATACCGTTCTCATTCTTGTTCTTCTTGATTTCAATACCTTCAGGGTTATTAGAACCTACTTCGTGCAGCGCAATAATGTGTGCCACAACCAGGCCTATCAGAACCAGTGGTAATGCGATAACGTGCAGCGCAAAGAAGCGGTTCAACGTTGCATCAGAGATAACATAGTCACCACGAATCCACAGCGTCAGAGGCTCACCAATAATAGGTAATGCACCGAACAGCGAAATGATAACCTGAGCACCCCAGAATGACATCTGACCCCATGGTAACAGGTAGCCCATAAAGGCTTCTGCCATTAACACCAGGTAGATAAACATACCGAACAGCCACACCAGTTCACGAGGCTTCTTGAATGAACCGTACATCAGGCCACGGAACATGTGCAGATAAACGACTACGAAGAACGCAGTTGCACCAGTTGAGTGGATATAACGTATCAGCCAGCCGTAAGGCACATCGCGCATGATGTATTCCACCGATGCGAAGGCCATGGCACCGTCAGGCTTGTAGTGCATTGTCAGGAAAATGCCGGAAACAATCTGGATAACCAGAACCAGCAGTGCAAGCGAACCAAAGAAGTACCAGAAGTTAAAGTTCTTTGGCGCATAGTATTCAGCCAGGTGTTCGTTCCACATTTTAGTGGCAGGGAAACGAGCATCGACCCATGACATTAGACTTTTAAACATTATGCCGCCCCTCCATCTTCACCGACCAGGATGGTACGATCGCTCTTGTAAAAATGAGGAGGTATTTCCAGGTTCAATGGAGCTGGAACACCTGAATATACACGACCCGCCAGGTCAAACTTGGAACCGTGACATGGGCAGAAGAAACCGCCTTTCCAGTCCTCACCGCCTAAATCGGCCGCGCCCATTTCAGGACGGTAGGTTGGAGAACAACCCAGATGTGTACAGATACCCACCATTACTACAACTTCAGGCTTTCTGGAACGTGTTGCGTTTTTAGCATATTCCGGCTGCTGGTCATTCTCAGACGCTGGATCACGTAAACTCTCGTCCAGAGTTGGCAGATCTTTTATATTCTGCTCAGAACGCTTGATAATCCATACAGGCTTACCACGCCATTCTACTGTTAGCAATTGACCTTCTTCTAGCTTACTGATGTCCACTTCTACAGGTGCACCTGCAGTTTTGGCACGCTCACTGGGAGCCCAGGAAGACAGGAAGGGTACAGCAACAAAACCAGCTCCAACAGCACCAACCACAGCGGTGGTGTTTGTCAGAAAGCGGCGTTTATCTTGATTTACGCCTTCTGTAGCCATGAGTACCTCTCTTAGACTATTTTTGATTAAAATCACTTTCCCGACACATCCACTGCAGCTTAATATCAATCATATTAAAACCGTCAGTTTCATCCGGAAATCGGTATTCGACACACCCCTTCAAGGGTGAAAAAATGCGGCGATATAATACTGTATTTCAGTACAGTATCCAAGGACTATTTCAGTTTTTCATTATTTATCAATAAGTTAAATATATCAAAGATATTCCAAATCAGACCGGATTTGCAATATCGACAAATTCAGCCTGGATAGAGAATTTCTCTGCCAGATGACTCGCCAGCGCCTGAACTCCATAGGATTCCGTAGCATGGTGCCCCGCTGCAAAATAATGAATATCCATCTCTTTTGCCAGATGGAATGTCTGCTCCGACACTTCACCACTAATAAAGGCATCCAGCCCTAGTTCTGCTGCCTGTTCTATATAATGCTGTGCACCACCCGTGCACCAGCCTATTGTTTGAATCTGTTTTTTCTGTGAAGCAGCCAGATGTAGAGGCTCACGTGATAATCGCTGCGTGATTAACGAAGAAACCTCAGCAGGATTCATCGCATCCTTGAAACGGCCATACCATAGCAGGTCTTTGGCAGCTCCCTGACGCACACAGTCATCCACATTAATACCCAGCTGCTGGGCCAGGGTGACGTTATTACCGAATTGGGCATGGGCATCCAGTGGCAGATGGTAGGCAATCAGGCTGATATTATGCTCAAGCAAACGCTGGATACGTTGACGCTTGATACCTGTTATCACCGCCTGTTCGTTTTTCCAGAAATAGCCATGGTGCACCAGCAGGGCATCAGCCTTTTGCTCTATTGCAGCCTCGATTAAATCCTGACAGGCAGTTACACCACTGATAAGCTTAAGCACTTCGGGTCGCCCTTCTACCTGCAGGCCATTAGGACAATAATCACTGAACTCGTTTATGCGCAACAGGTCATTACAATATTCTACAATTGAATTAAGCTGTGCCATGCTTGCTCCGCTAAAACACTAAAAACTATAAACATGAAAAACTCGTCACATTCTACACGTTTTTATCTTGGCTGGATTTTTATCGGCCTGATTCTTGGAATTATTCTGATTGTTGCCCGACTCTGGCAACCAGGCGAACTGCTCCCGGTCCAGAAGAACACCTCTATAACGATGCCTCAAAGTTACGCAGATGCAGTTGATAAAGCGTCTGCTTCAGTTGTTAGCATCCAGGCCTTTCATCTGGTACCAGAGGATAGCAGTATTTTACCTGATTCAAACCAGGCACCACCCCAGCCGAGCTTCAAAGTACGCCCCAATAAAGGCTCAGGCGTTATTATCAATAGTGCAGGATATATCGTCACCAACCATCATGTAGTGGCCGGGGCACAGCGCATAGAAATTACACTGCACAATGGCGAACGCATTAATGCCAGCATCCTTGGCCTGGATCCCGATACTGACCTTGCCGTACTCACCGCAAAACTACCCCATGCGCCTGCACTGCAAATTGCCAATAGCGACAATATCCGCGTCGGGGACATCGTACTGGCCATCGGTAATCCATTTGGTATTGGGCAGACAGTTACCCAGGGGATCATCAGTGCAACCGGTCGTGATCGTGTTGGGCTGAATACCTATGAGAACTTTATCCAGACAGATGCTGCCATTAACCCGGGCAACTCGGGCGGTGCATTAATAAATACTCGGGGGCAGGTCCTTGGCATAAACTCGGCGATTTACAGCCAGTCTGGAAACTACCTGGGAATCAGTTTTGCCATTCCCATTAACCTGGTTCTGGATGTCGTTAAACAGATCATTGAAAATGGCACGGTAATTCGTGGCTGGCTTGGTGTTGAAGGCGTCGACCTGAATGAACAGATGCTACAGCGTATTGCCCTGCCGGAAATACAGGGTGTACTGATTACCGACGTATTCGACCGCGGCCCCGCCGAAATGGCTGGTATACGAGTCGGCGATATTCTTACCCATATCAACCGTGTTTCGATCAGGGATGTCAGGGATGTACTTGATCTGGTGGCTAGCGGTCGCCCTGGCGATAAAATCCAGATTAGCGGTATCCGTGACCGACAGAGTTTTGACACAGAAGCAACTCTTGGGCAGCGCCCGGGAAGCTAGGCCTGCAAGGCAAGCCTGAGCGCCGAAATTAATGCTGCGTTTTCCTGAGGCGTGCCTACGGTTAGCCTCAGGCACTGACTCAGCGCCCCACCAGCAGGATGCATATTTTTAATTAATATGCCCTGTTGTTTAAGGTTTTCAAATATCTCTGTAGCATCACCCTGAAGCACTCTAAGCAGAATGAAGTTAGCTCGACTCGGAAACACTTCAAACTGCTCAAAAGTCACCAGCTCTTTGAAAAGCAATTCCCGCTGTTGCCGAATAATCGCCGCCTGCTGCTCAAATACTTCTGCATGCTGCAGTGCAAACTCCGCAGTACGCTGGGTTAGAATATTAATATTATAGGGCAGGCGCACCTTATCAAACTCGGCCAGCCATTTTTCAGGCCCCGCCAGCATGCCAAGACGCAAACCAGCCAGCCCCATTTTAGATACCGTACGCATCACCAGCAGATTATCAAACTCACCCAGTCGCGACATAAAACTGCTACAGGCAAATGGATTATATGCCTCATCGATAACCACCAGTCCTTCAGCAGCCTTGACGATTTCTATAATGTCATTCTCGTTAAACAGGTTGCCGGTCGGGTTATTCGGATAAGCAATAAAAATCAGTGCCGGCTGGTGTTGCCGTATTGCTTCCAGCATGGCAGGCATATCCAGTGAGAAGTCATCCTGTAATGGCACACCAAGATAATCCATCGCCGTAAAGGTCGCGATCATGCTATACATCACGAAGCCAGGTTCGGGAGCCATGATTTTACGCCCGGGCTGACTAACCGCCATAGCCATCATCTGAATAATCTCATCAGAACCATTACCAAGCAGTATTGAATTATCTTCAGGAACCCCCATGTAAGATTTAAGCTCGGCAGATAAACGGCGTGCAGATGGATCCGGGTAACGATTTATTTCGGCATGCTGAATAAGTTGCAGCCACTCTGCCATCAATTCTTCCGGGATGGAGTATGGGTTTTCCATCGCATCCAGTTTGATCATGTCACCGGGGTCGGCAACATGATAGGCTTTTAGTGCCTGAATTTCCTTGCGAATCAAATCTGACATCTGTCGTCTATCTCTGGGTTCAATTAAAAACGCATAATAGCAGAATTTA
>JBFHVK010000232.1:0-4690 GCA_041589615.1 Gammaproteobacteria bacterium
GTGGTTCTTAAGTTTGATAAAGACCGTAACCGCGTTTCACTGGGTCTTAAGCAACTGGGTGAAGATCCATGGGCAGCGATTGCCAAGCGTTACCCAGAAGGTTCACGCCTGTCTGGTAAGGTTAGCAATATCACTGACTACGGTTGTTTCGTTGAGATTGAAGACGGTGTTGAAGGCCTGGTTCACGTATCTGAAATGGACTGGACTAACAAGAACGTTAACCCGGCTAAGGTTGTAGCACTGGGTGACGAAGTTGAAGTCATGATCCTGGATATCGACGAAGAACGTCGTCGTATCTCTCTGGGTATGAAGCAGTGCATTCCTAACCCATGGGATGAGTTCGGTGCAACTCATAACAAGGGCGACAAGGTTTCTGGCAAGATCAAGTCAATCACTGACTTTGGTATCTTCGTTGGCCTTGACGGTGGCATTGATGGCCTGGTTCACCTGTCTGACCTGTCATGGGAATCTACAGGCGAAGACCTGGTTCAGAACTACGCAAAAGGCGATGAGCTGGAAGCAGTTGTACTGTCTATTGACCCTGAGCGTGAGCGTATCTCACTGGGCGTCAAGCAGATGGAACAGGATCCATTCTCTAATTTCGTAGCCGCAAATGGTAAAGGTGCGCTTGTTAAGGGCACAATTACTGAAGTTGACGCAAAAGCAGCTATAATTGACTTAGGTGATGGAATTGAAGGTACTTTACGTGCTTCAGAACTGTCACGTGACCGTGTTGAAGATGCGCGCACTATCCTGAAGGAAGGTGAAGAAATCGAAGCCAAGTTCATTGGTGTAGATCGCAAAACACGCACTATCAACCTGTCAATTAAGGCTAAAGATGCTGATGATGAAGCACAGGCAATTAAAGACTATGCCTCTGACTCTGCGCCAGCATCAACTACACTGGGCGATTTGCTAAAAGAGCAAATGGATGCTAATAACGAGTAGTAGTTATTGAAAAATAGCAGCAAGGTCAGGGATGACCGCTGTTTTTATACGGGGGAATACAAATGTCGGGCGAAGTAGTATCAAGATCTATGATGAAATCTGAGCTGATTGAGCTTATGGCTCGTAAGCAGAATCACTTGGCTTATAAAGATGTAGAACTCGCTGTAAAAAGCTTGCTGGAACAGATGTCTGAGGCACTGGCAACTGGCGATCGTATAGAAATACGTGGTTTTGGCAGCTTTAGCCTGCATTTCAGGCCACCCAGAGCGGGTCGTAATCCAAAAACAGGTGATGCAGTTTCATTACCCGGAAAATATGTACCCCACTTTAAACCTGGAAAAGAATTACGTGAGCGTGTTAATGATTCACTCAATAAGAAAAATCATTAATATAGTTACGTCTATCAATTGATACATTATTAAATAATCTGATACAGCAGCAGCCTGAACATGATTCGTTTTATTAGTTTGCTTGTATCGCTACCTATCATCATACTGGTTGCGGCTTTTGCTTATAAAAACGCACAGCTGGTATCTGTCGATCTATTCGTTTATCAACTGAATCTGCCACTGGCAATAGTTTTGCTGGTTATGCTGTTACTCGGCTTTATTATCGGATTTTTATTTAATCTTCTCTTGCTAATAAGGCAACAAAGAAAATATCATCGGTTACAGCACAAAAAAGATGCACTGCAGGGGCTTTCAGGAGTGCTTTCCAAGACTAATAAATGAGTCTTCTACAAAATAAGCCTAATAGATAACTGCACAAGAAATGACTAAATGATCGAAATACTGGAACCTTACCTCAATCAACAATGGCTTGTTTATTTGTTACCAGTATTCACATTTATACTGGGATACAGTATCGCTCGTCGTCGAATCAAGCGTCAGAAGAAGAAGCTTCGTTTCTCTAATGACTATTTCCAGGGTCTAAATTATCTGCTCAATGACCAGCAGGACAAAGCACTGGATATCTTTATAGAACTGGTCGAAACGGACTGGGAAACGATTGATACAAGCCTTGCACTGGGTGCAATCTTCCGGCGTAAAGGTGAAATCGACAAGTCTATAAAACTACACCAGAACCTGCTTGCAAGACCTTCCTTACCCGCTGAATACAAGTCTACGGTACTTATTGCACTGGCGAAGGATTATCTACAGGCTGGATGGCTCGACAGGGCAGAAAGCCTTTTCATGGAAGTTGTCGTAGATGAAGAATTTACCGAGGAGGCACAGGAGTGCCTGATGAGTATCTATGAAGCCGAGCAGGAATGGCAACAGGCTATTGCAATATCGAGACGTTTCCAGCGACGCGGCAATACAAACCTGCCTGTCGTAACAGCTCACTATTACTGTGAATTATCACAGCAGATGATTCAGCAAAATGATCTCAATGAAGCAGAGTCTCTTGCTACCCAGGCACTCAATATGGATAAGAACTGTGCCAGGGCTTCTATTCTGCTGGCTGATCTTGCCATCAAGCGTGGGCGCTACCAGAAAGCGATTCGTTTCCTTCGACAGGTAGAAATCCAGAATATATGGATTATGCCCCTGACGGTAGATAACCTGATTTTGTGTTATCGCAATACATCAAACCTGAATAAGGCGCTTGTCTATCTGAGATCTATTGATAGTCGATATCCAGACATATCAATTATTCCTCAACTCACGAAACTTATCGAAGAAGTTTACGGTATTGAGGATGCACTGCAGTATGTATCATCTGCTGTAATGGAAAGACCAACGCTTTCTACCTTGCAGACACTTATAAAGCTGGAAGGAGATGTTACAGATACAGTAGTAAAACTGATTCCTCACGTGCTGGAATCTATCACCGAAAAACATCATGCCTACCAGTGTAGCCACTGTGGGTATACTGCAAATACTCATGTATGGCTCTGTCCATCGTGTCATAGCTGGAGTACTATACTGCCCAAATTGGCGTGAGCTTTTCCTCATGATCTATTTCCATCTTTCCGAGTAATTATATGACAGACCCCAAAGTAATTGTTGCACTCGACTACCCTGGTGAAAAACAGGCATTTGAGCTGATTGATCAACTGCAACCCGAACTATGTCGTCTTAAAGTTGGCAAGGAAATGTTTACCCTGCTGGGTCCGTCCTTTGTTGAAAAAATCCAGTCAAAAGGCTTTGAGGTCTTTCTTGACCTGAAGTACCACGATATTCCGAATACTGTAGCACGGGCTTGTAAAACAGCTGCAGACCTGGGGGTATGGATGATGAACGTACATGCCAGTGGTGGCCGACGGATGATGGAAGCGGCCGCTGAAGCCATCTCGAATCACCAGAAACAACCCTATCTCATTGCGGTAACTGTATTGACGAGTATGTCTCAGGAAGACCTGAATGAACTAGGTATTTCACTTACACCAGCAGAGCAGGCGTTACGTCTTGCCTCACTGGCTAAATCTTCAGGTTTACATGGAGTGGTCTGTTCTGCCCAGGAAGCTTCTCAGATGAATAAGCAGCTGGGTAATGAGTTTTTGCTGGTATCACCGGGTATACGACCTGCTGGTAGTAGCCAGGATGACCAGCGACGCATTATGACACCAGTTGATGCTGTGAATGCAGGTTCAGACTATCTTGTAATAGGACGACCCGTTACACAGTCTGACGATCCACTCGGCGTTTTACGTACAATCAATTCAGAAATTTCCGCATTGCCAATGTAATCTGGCTTCCAGTAGGGTACAGGCTCCAAACAATAACAAGGAGTCAGTAGTATGAAGATGTTAAAATCCATCTTATTCAGCGTGATGATGTTATGTGTTTCTATAGCCTATGCAGGACAGGTCAATATAAACTCCGCCAGTGCACCTACCCTCGCAAGCGAGCTCACAGGTGTCGGTGATAAAAAAGCGCAGGCTATCATTGAGTATCGGCAGAAAAATGGGCCTTTCAGGTCGATTGAAGATCTTCAGAATGTGAAAGGAATCAGCCTGAAAACAATCGAAAAAAATCGAAAGAATATCGAGCTTTAAGATACAGCCTTAAGCTGTCCATGAACTACCACCCCTTAATATCCCCGATATAAGGGGTGTTTTTATTACTCACCATTCTCGTAACATTAGCCTTATTTGAGAACAGTGAGGTGACACCTATGCAACTCGGCTTCTGGCAACAGCGCTGGCAAGAAAATCAGATTGGTTTTCATTTACCCGAAGTGAATGAATACCTCATTCGTCACTGGAAATCACTTAATATACAGCCCTCAGCCTCTGTGCTGGTGCCTTTGTGTGGTAAAAGTGTAGATATGGCCTGGCTGGCAAGTGAGAAATACCATGTATTAGGTGTGGAATGTAGTCATAAGGCTATTCAGGCATTTTTTACAGAACAGGGACTTCAGGCTTCATCTCTAGCAGTTGAAAATTTCATCAGGCACTCTGGAAATAATATCGATATTCTCGAAGGTGACTTTTTTAAACTGGATCAGAAGATACTGTCTACTGTTTCTGCTGTGTATGACCGGGCATCACTTGTAGCGCTCCCCGAGGAGATGCGCTCAGCTTACGTAAAGCTGCTGACGCAATATCTGCCTGCGCATGTAAGTATATTGCTCGTTACAATCGAATATCAACAATCTGACATGAATGGTCCTCCTTTCTCGGTATCTGAAGAGGAAGTAGATGAATTATTCTCTGATAGCTTTACGATAGATATTTTGCAACAGAGGGATATGCTAGATGATCAGCCACGGTTTCGTGAACGAGGACTGAGCTATA
>JBFHVK010000233.1:0-4657 GCA_041589615.1 Gammaproteobacteria bacterium
AGAGTCATACATCGCGCATAACACTGCTCCAGGCCTTTGCCACGTTCCGCAGCAATATGCAGCAGTTCCATTAACTCTTTAAACTCATCAACCAGCTGTTCACGTACCCGGTTAATCGCGGGCTTATGCATAATTTTATGCCAGGCATCACGTTGGCTGTCTGCGCCTAAGGAGAGCCTGAACTGTGAAAGCAGGTTTTTTAGCTGATCACAGCTTTCACGAATTTCCTGCATATCCGGTGCATCTTTTAACTGCTCGGCGATGCAATCGCTAATCAGGTTATTTACCTGTCGACTACTATAACCCTTGCCAAAAAAGCGTGAGGCAACTTCTGGTAGCTGATGTGCTTCATCAATTATGAAAGTATCTGCAGCGGGTAATAATTCACCGAAGCCTTCTTCCTTTATCGCCATGTCTGCAAGCAATAAATGGTGATTTACAACTACTATGTCGGCTTCCTGTGCATCTCTACGTGCTTTTACAACATAGCAGCCGGACCATTCAGGGCAATCACTGCCCAGGCAATTATCAGTGGTAGAGGTAACTATCGGCCAGACTCGTGCATCTTCTGCAATTTCTGCCATCTCAGCAATATCACCACTTTGTGTCTGTGCCGACCAGGATTTAATCTGTGTCAGGTGTTGCTGTGTTTCACGGGTGAGAAATGCCTGCTGATCTGCAATCCCAAGACGATAACTGCACAGATAATTTGCACGACCTTTTAGTAAGGAACAGGGCAAATCCACATTCAGTGCTTTTTTCACCACAGGAATATCACTATGAAATAACTGATCCTGTAAGTGGCGTGTACCCGTTGAAATAATCACTTTTCGACTGGAAAGAATCGCCGGTACAAGATATGCGAAAGTTTTGCCGATACCGGTGCCAGCCTCTGCAATGAGTACAGATTTTTTATCGATGATTTTTTCGATGGCTGCACTCAGCGCCTGCTGACCTTCTCGTGCAGTGAACCCATCCAGCTTTTCTGCGAAAACGCCATGACTACCGAGCAGATCAGCCGACTTACTCAAAACGTATCCCTGCCGTTGCCGATTCTATTAATGCATCATTGAACTGCCTGAGCTGAGAATTATTGCGAATATAACTGTTTGAGCGACGCGCATACTGTGCGGCCTGGGCGTGGTTATCAAGCATGGATGATACTTTAGCCATACGTGACCAGACTTCAGCCTGGCGTGGCTTAATCCTGATTGCCCTTTCCAGGGTTGCAAGAGATTCATTTAGCTGGTTATTTAAATATTGCCGGTCTGCCGTGGCCACCAGGTTCTGGATAGCCTGTGGCATATCAGCGGAATCGCTTACTGGCAGCACACTGTTATCACCAGGCACCGATCCGGGCTGTAGTGTGCTACAACCCGTTGAAATGAACACCATGGCTGACAGCAATGCCAGTGTGACTAGTTGAATAATCGTTTGAGCTGGTAAAGAAAACCACCACTTTTGCATTCGACTTTCTCTGTTGGGGCTGAGCCTGAAATAAACGGCAATTCTACCGCACCTTGGCAGGATTTATCAGATAATCCTCCGCTTTGTGCATCGATCCAGTGCATCTCTACACCTGCGGGTGGCTGTAACATCACATCATCAACAGGTAGCTGTTTCATCAGATCTGACCAGAGACGTAAAGCACCCGATGATCCTGTCAGTCCTGTACTGCTATTATCATCCCTGCCAACCCAGACAATGGCAAGCTGATCACTGGAAAAACCAGCAAACCAGCTATCTCGTAAATCATCAGTGGTGCCTGTTTTACCTGCCAGGCGAACATCAAACTGCTCTCCAAGATAACGAGCTGTGCCCTCACGGGTGACCTGATGCAATACATAATTAATGAGAAAAACTGCTTTTTCATCGAGCGTCTTATTAGACTCCAGTGGATAACGTTTTAGTGGCCTTCCATCTTTATTAAGCACTTCACGAATGACTTTCAAGGGCACGTGAAAGCCATTTGCCGCATAGGTCTGGTACATATTCGCGATATCCATCGGCGTCAGATTAAAGGCACCCAGCGTCATCGACGGGTATCGTGGTATCTCTCGGCGAACACCCAGATTGTGTAAACTTGATGAAATATCTGCCAGCCCCGTTTCCAGACCAAGACGCACCGTTGGAACATTACGTGAATCTCGTAATGCTTGAAACAGCGGGATATCACCCATGAATTCACGGTCATAATTCTGTGGTGACCAGGTTTGGTCTTTAGCTGTCTTGAGATGTAATGGCGAATCGTCGAGTATACTGGCCAGTGTATATTGCTGAGGTTTCTGCAGGGCACTCAGGTAAATCGCAGGTTTGATCAGTGAGCCAATTTGCCTGACAGCATCCAGAGAGCGATTGAACCCGGGAAAATCAGGATCCCTGTCCGATACCATCGCTGCAATTTCACCTTGCTGACTGGATGCAACAATCACTGCGGCCTGCAAAGGTGATTGAGCATCAGGATTACGCTCGAGCATCGGTAAAACCTTGCTTACACTGCGTTCTGCTTTAGCCTGAACAATCGGATCGATACTGGTGAATATATCCAGCCCTGAAGATTTAAGATCAGACTCGTTATAATCCTGTAACAACTGACGCTTAACCAGATCAACCAGTGCGGGATAACGATTTGCGCTGAGCCTGGGTTTAGCTGAAAGCCCCAGTGCAAGTGAAACATATTTCTCTAACTGTTGTTTCGAGATAACCTGCTGCTCATACATCAGTTGCAAAACCTGGTTACGACGCTGAATCGCACGTTGGGGATGTTTACGAGGTTCATACCAGGACGGCCCTTTTACCATACCCACCAGCAGTGCCATCTGGTCCCGACGAATTTTGTTAAGTGGCCTGGCAAAATAAAACTGACTGGCCAGTTCAAAACCGTGGATCTGTCGACTGCCACTTTGGCCCAGATATATTTCATTAATATAGGCTTCGAGTATGTCGGCCTTTTCATAACGAAACTCAAGTAAAATTGCCATCAATGCTTCATTAATTTTACGAAGCAGTGTACGTTCCGGTGTCAGAAACAGATTTTTCACCAGCTGCTGCGTAATGGTACTCGCACCCTGTACCGTTTTACCTGCCATTAAATTTGCAAGTAACGCCCTGGCAATGGATCTTAAATCAATACCCCAGTGTTCGTAGAAACGACGATCTTCAACTGACAGCAGCGCAAGCACCAGGTCATCCGGCACCTCTTTTAACTGTATAACCTGTCGCTCTTCTTTCTGTTGCGGATAAATACCTGCAATCTGCTGTGGCTCCAGGCGAAACAGGGAAACATTATTATCAGAATACAGTTCATACATATTTGCGACATGATTATTATAAATACTCAAACGCAGGCCCGCTGATTTCTGCAAGCCATCCCAGAATACAAAATCACGACTAATCAGCTCGAAGTGCTGATGATTAAGAATTCTATACTCACCGGGCTTTGAAGGCCGGTTTTGCACAGACTGATATCCAATATCATTGAGTTCGGAAATAAGTTCATCGGCAGTAATCGGTTTACTCTGGTAAAGCTCAAGTGGACGCGCATAAATATGAGAAGGTAATGACCAGATGCGGCCAGACATTTTATCAACAATCTGCTGATCCAGATAAATCAGGTAGGCAGAAAAAACCAGCGCCAGAATGGCCAGTGAAATTGTAATAACTTTACGTAATTTAAAACGCGATAAAAACGCTGAGCGTTTTGAAGTGGAACGTTTTTTTCTTTTAGAACGTTTTCCGGTTTTTTTAGCTGCAGGTGGTGACATTGAGTTCTGGCGAAATTTACAATCGGCAGATTATCTCACATGCGAAGCTGAAGTCGTGCATATAAACATAAAAAATGGGCATTCATCACAAATGCCCATTCACGTAATCACTAATTCATCGACAGGTTGACAGGAAACGTGCAGATTTACCTTTACAGGGATCAGATTCAAAGGCTTCTTTTTCTTCAGTCTTTGGTTGCTGTGCAGTTTCAGCAGTAGCTGCTGATCTGGCCTTTTCGCGCTGTGCACGTTCCAGTCGAGCTTTCTCTGCAGCAATAGCCGCTTTCTCTCTCTCAATACGCTGACGCTCACGTGCCAGTCGATTAGCTTCTGCCTCTCGCTCAGCCTTGCCTTTAGATGCCGCCTGTTGCTTCTGCTTATCCCTTAAGGCTTTCTGTTTTTCAGCCTTTGCCTTCTCTTCAGCTTCTTTCTGCTTACGCGAGGCTTCTAATGCCGCTGCTCGTTTTCTGGCTTCTTTTTCGCGAATTCTGGCAAGCTCTTCTTCAACCGCTATGGCTTCATGTTCAGCTTCTGGAATACCATTGAAGGTGGCTTTATTTAACCAGGTTAAGGCATTATCGAGACTTTTTGGAACGCCAATCCCGGCAGCATACATTTTACCCAGAAAATACTGCGCATCGGCATTGCCCGCAGCGGCTTCCTGTCGCAGGCTGGCAAGTTGTGACTTGGAATAATCATTCAGTCCCCGGGACTGAATTTCCATATAGAGAAGTTTGTAACCGGCTTTCTTGTGACCCTGCTGCGCAGATTTTTCGTACCAGGTGAGCGCTATTTCCCTGTTCTTAGCGACTCCTTTACCCAGCTCATACATTTCACCCACTTTATACTGGGCTTCCGAGTTACCCTGCTCAGCCAGTTTTATCTGGAAACGG
>JBFHVK010000234.1:0-4630 GCA_041589615.1 Gammaproteobacteria bacterium
CCGAACAGACAGCACTGGCGACCATTGAGCCAGGAAGCAGTGCTTATCTTCAGGCGTTTGATGATGACGAGCGTGAAGTTGGTCGTGATTTTTTCGAATATCATGACGATATGATCGTGTTAAAGAAAGCGGTGATGCCGGCAATGCTAACAATGGATACAAAAATCATACGCCAGGATTGTCTGTGCTATCTGATGGAAAGAATCTGCAATACAAAAATAAGCTGATTTTCGCTAGCTAACTTAAGATAAAGTGGAAAAGTGCTTATATTTCAAATAGATATAAAAACATTTCATAAAAATATTCTAATATACTATATCTTTTTGAGGTGTTTTTCCGTATAGTCCCTCCCTGATTTGGCTGTTCCAGCTCATTTCACCGTGACACGCTACTAACACTCATGCGAGTGCTTGGCGGCGTATAGCCGACGTGACTGCCCTGTGCTATCGCCGCGGCATCAACAATCTGCCAGAATAATTGCAATAGAGGTTTCTAGCTTGTCATTCGATCTACTGGGTCTGCACCCGAAATTATTGAAATCCGTGAGTGAACAGGGTTTCACTGAACCATCCGAAATACAGCAACATGCGATACCACCGATTCTCGATGGCAGAGATGTTATGGCATCAGCACCGACTGGAACCGGTAAAACGGCTGCCTTCGTTTTGCCTGCGCTGCAGAACCTGTCTGAGGGTGAAGTCGTACCCGGTCATGGTCCACGAGTGCTGGTGTTAACGCCCACAAGAGAACTGGCCAAGCAGGTTTCAGATAATATTTTCAAGCTAACTAAATACCTGCGTATGCGTTCAACCACCATTGTAGGTGGTATGCCTTATCCTCCGCAGATTAAAGCATTGCGTCAGCCACTGGATTTTCTTGTTGCTACACCAGGCCGACTTATAGAT
Source organism: Gammaproteobacteria bacterium (assembly GCA_041589615.1). Classification (GTDB taxonomy): domain Bacteria; phylum Pseudomonadota; class Gammaproteobacteria; order SZUA-229; family SZUA-229; genus SZUA-229. Next base: position 906 of record JBFHVK010000234.1, read on the forward strand.
CACATGGATGCAGGACGTATAGATTTTTCTCGCGTGCAGATGCTCATTCTGGATGAGGCGGATCGTATGCTGGACATGGGCTTCATTGATGAAGTTATGCGCATTGCTAAACAGACACCAGAGAATCGTCAGACACTGCTATTTTCTGCAACGCTTGAAGGGCAGATCGAAAAGGTTGCACGTGAATTACTCAGGCAGCCCGAGCGTATTCAGATTGCAGGTGTAAAAATAAAGCATGATTCGATAACCCAGCATATGATGCAGGCGGATGATTTCAGGCACAAACGAAAAATACTCAGCCACGTGTTATCAGATGAAAGCATGAATCAGGCGATTATTTTTACATCGACAAAGAAAGGTGCCGAAAGCCTGGCTGAGCGTCTTAAGGATGACGGTCATGCCTGTGCTGCATTACATGGTGATATGCGTCAGAGTATGCGTCGCCGTGTTATAGAGCAGATGCAGCGTAAACGTATTAAAGTCCTTGTGGCTACGGATGTTGCAGCCAGGGGTATAGACATTAAAACTCTTTCACATGTTGTGAATTTTGATTTGCCAATGCAGGCAGAAGATTATGTGCATCGAATTGGGCGTACAGGTCGAGGTGGCTCAACAGGTACTGCCTATTCATTAATTGGGCCGCAGGACTGGCCACTTCTACATCGGATTCAGAAATTTCTGGATACTCGATATGAACTGAGTGAAATTCCCGGGCTGGAACCCCAGCAACCAAAACCCAGGTTTGATGCACGTAAAGATGGCGATAACAAGCGTAATGCAAATGTACGTTACAAGCGACGCGGAAAAAATTTCCAGGGTCGAAAGTCATCATACGGTAAACGTAACGAAGCAGCCTGATAATTACAATCAGCATTCCTGTTACAGAAACGGCGCACATTTCGTGCGCCGTTTTTTGTGGGTACTAAAAAGATGAAACTTATGCCGTATATAAACATTGTTTTAACCTGGAGGTATTAGGCACTACAATAACAGGCACAGGATAAATTCTCATATATGAGGAAGAAATTATGCAGTCGGTTTTTGAAAGTGCAAAACAACGTTTGAAACAGCTTGGCGAGGCGTCTGGTGTTTCACCACATGTGATTGAAAGTTTGTCGCGCCCAAAACAGACATTGTCTGCATCAATATCGGTGCTGATGGATGATGGCTCAACGGAATATTTTGAAGCTTTTCGTTGTCATTATAGTTCATTGCTCGGACCCTGTAAGGGGGGTATTCGATATCACCCGAATGTCACACGAGATGAAGTAGAAGCTCTTGCCCTATGGATGACGATTAAATGTGCAGTCGTAGATTTACCCTATGGTGGTGGTAAGGGAGGGGTAATTGTTGATCCTAAAAGACTTTCACGTATGGAGCTGGAACGACTGTCACGAGGTTATATGCGAGCCATGGCTGACTTTGTTGGTCCTGACAAGGATATACCCGCACCTGATGTGTATACCAATGCAAGAATTATGGGCTGGATGCGTGATGAGTTTGAAGTCATCAAGCGGCAGAAAACACCTGCGGTGATAACAGGAAAACCGGTGAACATGGGAGGTAGTCTGGGGCGTGATGAAGCAACAGGTCGAGGTGCCTTTCTAGTGACCGAATTCCTGAGGCATAAGGAAGGAAAAGCCGCAGAAGATATACGTGTAGCTATTCAGGGCTTCGGCAATGCTGGTTATAACATGGCGTTGTTACTTCAGCAGGCAGGTTATAAGATCGTTGCCATTAGTGATTCAAAAGGGGCTATCTACGAGGAAGATGGTCTCGATGTTGAAAGTGTAAAGAAAAGCAAGGATCAACATAATGTGCTCAAGTCAATGTACTGCGAAGGTTCTGTGTGTGAATTAAAAGAGCACGAGGTGATAAGTCACGAAGAGCTACTGGCACTTGATGTGGATTTACTCGTACCAGCAGCACTTGAGAATGCGATTACACGTGCTAATGTCGATAGCATCAGGGCAAAATGGATTACCGAAGTCGCGAACGGTCCAATCAGCCCCGAAGCAGATAAAAAGTTGCATAAGAAAGGTGTGGTAATTATTCCAGATGTGCTGGCAAATGCTGGTGGTGTCATCGTCAGTTACTTCGAGTGGGTGCAGAATCGATCAGGTCTTCCATGGCTACTGGAAGATGTCAGGGAACGACTAAAAGATAAGCTCAAGGCATCATTTGAAGAGATGTGGTTATATCAACACACGAATAAAAAAAGCAGTCTACGTCTTGCCGCTTATGCAAAGGCATTAACGCATATTCAGGATGTAATTAAGGTATGTGGTACCAAGGAATACTACAGCAACTCGGATGTTTAAATTGCATGCCGGGCAATGTTTAAGCCAGGGCATGATACGGCAATATTACATTCAGATTAGTATTTGATCGTCTTGCGAAATTTCCTGATCTGTAAAAAGCGGTCGTCTGGCGTGTGGCTGTTAACATAAGATCAAAATAAAACACACTAAAGTGCAGGAGCTGCATATTCTGGACCAATGTGAACGCTTTTGGTGGTTTTTCATAATTATATTGGTTTGTAGTTCATTGTGCTCCCAGTACACCGATGAGGTTTCTTACTGTATATCAAAAAGATAGATATACTATTTAATCCTGATTGTTATATTTATATGCCGATGTGCTGGTTTAAGGTTGATGGTGCTTGATGGTAAAATGCAGTATCTTGATATAAGGTTTATATCAAGGAATATGTGTGATTAAGCTGCTCCGTAACACTACTCAGTTGGTTCAGGCGGTCACATCTAAAACTATAAGATTTAAATGTTTGTTAATTGATGTGTTTAAAAGTAATTAGCTATAGATCTGCTATATATACACATTAACTTGAAATTTCAGATTGCATAAATATACGCAGAAATAGTGTGCGTGTTTAGGGATTGCTAATCTTTGATGAGTTGATGAGTTGATGAGTTGGTGAAATGGTAGTTATTTGCACAAAATGTCTATCCAGTCATTAACTCTGATTTCTTCACTTAAATAAGCGGCTTTTTCTGCTTTTAAGATGGTGAAATCATAAATTGTGTTTGATTTGCAATGTAACGCGGGTCGGTCAAAACGCAATATATAAATGATAATAGGGATATGAAGATGTTTGTGAATAACAAAACGTGTTTTGTAGTGCGTGTGGCATTATGGGTCATGTTTTGCTCGTTCAGTGTGCAGGCGGCTGTCCCAATTGTCTCCGAAGGCATTAGTAGTGATGTCACCATGGATGAAGATGGAAGCCCGATTGATTTTAATCTGACCTTAAATGCCACCGATGCAGATGGTGACACTCTAACCTGGAGCATCAGCAGTCCTGCGAGTAATGGCACGGCCAGTGTTGCAACTGGCACCGGTACAAGCCAGGTCATTAACTATTCACCGACAGCCAACTACAACGGTACGGACACTTTCACCGTGCAGGTCACCGATGGTGTTGAGACAGCGGTTCATGATGTCAATGTCACCATTAACCCTGTTAACGATTCTCCCACGATTACAGAAACCTCTCCCAGTGCAGTAACCATGGACGAAGACGGTAGCCCGGTTGCTTTTGCACTTACATTAAATGCCACTGATGCAGATGGTGATACTTTAACCTGGAGTATCAGTAGTCCTGCGAGTAATGGCACAGCCAGTGTTGCAACCGGCACCGGTACAAGCCAGGTCATTAACTATTCACCGACAGCCAACTACAACGGTACGGACACTTTCACCGTGCA
>JBFHVK010000235.1:0-4592 GCA_041589615.1 Gammaproteobacteria bacterium
TGGCAGTTTATGCGTGATGGTTGAAGGACGATGCATTCTTTCATCGTATGTTACCGGAGATTCACCAAATACCTTTGGTGCCTGTTCACCTGCAAGCGCAGTGCAATGGATTGATAAGGCTGATGGTGGAATGGAAACCCGATTAAATGGCTTGCTGGTAGATAGTTACAATGCAGAGGAGAAAGCCGGGTATCCTACTATCTGCAAAGGACGTTTTAATGTAGAAGGAAATATTTACCATGCGATAGAAGAACCCACCAGTTTAAATACACTTGAAATGTTGCCGCAATTATATAGCGCAGGTGTGCAGGCAATAAAAATAGAAGGTCGACAGCGCAGCCCTGCATATGTGGCACAGGTAACACAGGTATGGCGACAGGCAATAGATAGCATTGAAAAGAATAGTCAGGAATTTGTTAGTAAAAAAGAGTGGATGAGTGAGTTAGATAAAGTCTCGGAAGGCGCACAAACTACATTAGGTGCCTATCATAGGCCGTGGCAATAATCGCAGGATAAAATATGAAACTATCACTTGGTCCATTACTTTATTACTGGCCAAAACAGCAGATAATGGAATTTTACAGACAGGTAGCTGAATCATCTGTAGATATAGTCTATCTGGGCGAAACGGTTTGTTCGAAACGAAAACAGATGCGAACACAGGACTGGTTTGATCTGGCGGATGAATTGAGTTCAGCAGGAAAAGAAGTTGTGCTGTCGACACTGGCATTATGTGAGTCTGAATCGGATATTAAAACCTTAAAACGAATTTGCCATAATGATAAATATCTCGTAGAAGCAAATGATATGGCAGCAGTATCATTACTTGAGGGGCGTCCGTTTGTTACCGGGCATAGTGTTAATCTGTATAACCAGAATAGTGTAAAGCTATTGAGTCGTCTTGGTTTAAAGCGATGGGTGATGCCGCTTGAATTAAGTGAGCAAACACTGGGTGAATTACAGCAAGGCAGGCCGGATAATATTGAAACAGAAGTGTTCGTGTTTGGTCGTATACCATTGGCGTATTCGGCACGCTGTTATACTGCGCGGGCTCACAATTTGCAGAAAGACAGCTGTGAGTTTCGTTGTATTGATTATCCTGATGGAATGCTGTTAAAGACACGCGAAGATGAAGAGTTTCTATCTCTGAACGGGATTCAGACGCAATCGGCAAAAACCAGTAATTTAATAAATGAAATCGAACAACTAAAGCACCTGAAAGTAGATGTAATCCGCTTGAGTCCACAGCAGTTTAAAATGGATAAGATAATAGAATTATTCAGTCAGGTTCTAGATGACTCTGGTGTGTCAGATGAATGTGCGCTGGAAATAGAACGTTATGTTGCGAATGGAGTATGCAATGGATACTGGAAGGGGAGTGCAGGGATGGAAAGTGTAAAGCTTTAAGATAAGACGTTCGCATGCATAAAAAATGGATCACTAGAAGTACAGGTTAGTACTACTAGTATGTAGAAAAATAATATCTAGCCAATACGCTCTGCAATGATTCTTGCTTTATCACTCAACAGGTGCATGTATTTCCATCGATCAGTTAGTTCAATAGAATCAAGAAAATTCTTCACATATAATCCTAGCTCGGTGTCTCCACTGAGTTTTAATCGTCGATTAAAAAACAATGTATCAGGATCTTCCCTGCGACTTAACATAAGCAGGAAATGGTACATGCTACCCTGCATGGTCAGGTCGGCCTTGCTATTGGCGGGTAGTGAAGTGATTTTCTGTTTTTCCAGTGTAAATGTAAACTTAAGGCCGGCATCAGTGATGTGTATGGCGACGCGCCTTTGCTGAAGGAAATCAAGTTCACCATCTGTAAGTGCCTGCGCAAACAGGCTGGTTAAGGCACGACAGAATACCTGGTTATAGAAAACAGGGGGCATAAGTCGCAGTGGCAGGCGCAGCGCACCCGGCAGGAGTGGGTTTAATTGCAGGCTAGTATTCATGCTTGTATGTTATGGCAGAAGATGACTCTGCAGGCCTTAATCTACATCAAGTTCAGTGTGCATGAATTACCACAGATATGCATTGCCAGCTCCACAGGGCTTCCGGAAAACCCATACATGCGTGTACACTTGCTGCCTTCTTAATCGCAAATCTGGTAAATGACGATGAAAACTCTCGTGCTCGGCGGTGCCCGGTCTGGCAAAAGTCACTATGCGCAGCAGCTGGCAGAACAGGCAGATAAGTCTGTGATCTATATCGCCACCGCGACAGCGGGTGATGATGAAATGCGTTTGCGCATAGAACAGCACCAGCGAGAAAGGCCCAGGAGCTGGCAATTAATAGAAGAGCCACTGGCACTGGCAGCCGTATTGCAACAGCAAAATCAGCAACAGGCATGCGTGCTGGTAGATTGCCTGACACTGTGGATGAGTAATCAGCTAACGGAAAACGCATTCAATATAACGACAGTGGTTGATGAGTTGCTGGAAGCTGTGCGCCAATTTGATGGTGAGCTGATTATGGTGAGTAACGAAGTGGGCCTGGGTGTTGTGCCGATGGGTGAGCTGAGTCGTCAGTTCGTTGATGAAACCGGTCGGCTGCATCAGCAGCTGGCACAGATCTGTGACCGTGTGGTCATGACTGTTGCAGGTTTACCACAAATACTAAAAGACAAAGGTAAGTAGTGTGAATTCATTTGAATGGCTGAATAATGCCGTTAAGCCAGTTGAAGCAGTATTGCTTGAACAGGCACAGTTAAAGCAGAACAACCTGACCAAGCCTCCAGGCTCACTTGGGCTGCTTGAGGAAATTGCTATTCGGTTGTCCGCTATGCAGCAGACAGATTCGCCAGTAATTAAAAAAGTCAGTATTGTGGTTTATGCAGCAGACCACGGTATCGCTGATGAAAATGTGTCAGCATTCCCGCAGGCTGTAACCGCTGAAATGGTAAAAAATTTTTCAGCCGGCGGTGCGGCGATCAGTGTGCTGGCAAAAGAGCTGGGTGCAAAACTACAGGTAGCGAATCTGGGTACCGTGGTTGAGCTCGATACTTTATCGGGTGTAATAGATAAACGTATTGCAGCAGGTACTCAGAATTTCCTCATGCAGCCTGCAATGAATGAAGCACAACTGACGGAAGCATTGCTGGTGGCACAGCAGATAGTTGAAAACGAAAAGAAAGCAGGTTGTGAACTATTTATTGCGGGTGATATGGGTATTGCCAATACCTCTTCTGCAACGGCGATTGCCTGTGCATTAATGAGTTGCTCGGCTGAAGAAATAACCGGTCGTGGTACAGGGCTGGATGATAACGGGCTGGCACATAAAATTGATGTAATACAGAGAAGTCTTCAGCAACACAGGCTTGATCCACAATCGCCAGTAACAATATTGCAGACAGTGGGTGGGTTCGAAATTGCCGCGATGACTGCATCGTATATTCGCTGTGCGCAGCTGGGTTTGCCGGCACTGGTTGATGGATTTATAGCAACGTCGGCGGCAATGTTGGCGATTGCGATAAATCCAGAAGTTAAAAACTGGTTGTTCTTTGCTCATGCATCAGCAGAACCAGGGCATAAAAAGATGATGGAGTTTTTACAGGTAAAGCCACTGATTGATTTTAATCTTCGTCTGGGTGAAGGGAGTGGTGCAGCTGTTGTCGTGCCGTTAATGCGAATGGCCTGTGCCTTACATAATAATATGGCCACTTTCGCACAGGCGGGAGTGAGTGAAGGACAGGTGTAAACCGGTGTCATCCAGTGTACTGCAGAATGGACTGATTATAGATCTGTTACGTCACGGAGAAACGACTGCGGGGAAATGCTTTCTGGGTTCAACCGATGCACCTTTGAATGAAACCGGCTGGCAACAGATGCGTGATGCACAGCTGGACAGCGATTATCAACGAGTGATTAGCTCGCCGCTATTACGTTGTGAAACTTTTGCGCGACAGTTTTCCGAAGAAAATTCTATTCCATTGCAGCTTGAAAAAGATTTGCGCGAAATTCATTTTGGTGAATGGGAAGGTGAAACAGCAGAAACGCTCTGGCAAACACAGGAGCAGGAACTATCCATGTTCTGGTCTGATCCTTTAAGTTATACGCCACCCGGTGCTGAAACAATAATGGATTTTCAGCAGCGTGTATTGCAGAAATTTTCGCGTTTAAGCAGTGAGCTGGAAGATGAAAAAGTACTGCTGGTTTGTCATGCCGGTGTGATTAAAATTATTTTGTGTGAAGTGCTGGGAATGAACCTGGCATCCATGCACAGGCTGAGTCTCGATCATGGTGGTGTGAGTCGATTGAGTCTCTGGGAAAATTCCCTGCAGGCGGGATTCATTAATCGCTAGCTGTGTTGCAGGCAGAAAAATATGCATCAATGGAATCCCGAGTTTATTCGTCGAGCGACTACACAGAAAAGTGAAGACAGGGACTTTACAGAATGGCACAGAGGAAGACAGCGTTACCTAGTCTGGGCAATACAGGTTGAAGATAGTGGCTGGCAACAATGTCTGCAGCAGGCGAGGCTGGCATTAGGCGATATACTGCTACCCGGTGAGGCGCGTTGTGCACATATTACCTTGTATGCGGCGGGCTTCGCCTGTGATGAATCGACACGGTCATTAGTCGAAA
>JBFHVK010000236.1:0-4580 GCA_041589615.1 Gammaproteobacteria bacterium
CACATCAACCGCCCCAAACTGATGCTAGATATTGATCAGTATGAAGTCGAAGATATTTCAGAGTTTGGCGTTAAAGTAAAAGTCGATGATGATCCTGCATTTATGATCGATGATAATGTAATGGCTATAATCGCCTTCCCGGACGGGAGAGAGTATGACCTGAGTGGGCATGTTGTTCGGCTTGATGAAGGTTTTGCAGGTTTACAGCTAGATACGCCATTACCAATGAGCCTCATTAAATCAGAGGCGATGTATGTAATCTTCAATAGCTAAATGGCCTGGCCCGTAACCTGAACAATTAGTGTTACGGGCCAGGTATTTATAGCTTAATAAAATCATTATCTATAAAGCAGCTATCGCTGCGTCATAGTCTGGTTCCTGTGCTATTTCAGGTACCAGTTCTGAATAAATTACTCTGTTATTTTCATCAAGTACAACTACTGCGCGAGCAGTAATGCCGGCAAGTGGGCTATCTGTAATGAGAACGCCGTAATCCTTCGCAAACTTACGATCACGCATCATCGACAGGGTGATAACATTCGTAATATTTTCATCTCCACAGAAGCGACTTTGAGCAAAAGGCAGGTCCGCAGATATTGTAATGAAAACAACATCATCTCGACTGGCAGCATGATCATTAAATTTTTTTGTGGAGGTGGCACAAACCCCTGTGTCCAGGCTGGGTACAATATTAAGTAGTTTCTTTTTACCAGTGTAGGATTCAAGCCCAATATCGTTGAGTTCTTTGTCAACCAGGCTGAAAGCAGGTGCAGTATCATTTAATGATGGTAGATCCCCATTGGTATGAACAGGGTTGCCTTCAAGTGTAATTGTTGCCATTTGTATATTCCTTAATAGAGGGGAGTGGTATGTAATACAAAGTTTCAGGGTAACTGTAGCAGAAGTAACTAGAAGAATGAATATTCTCTGTATTAGCTTGTATTAATCATCAATGGAAAGTCTGGTTCAATTAGCTTATATGCGTGGAGAGGTGCAAGAGGAAAAAGTCCTGAAATAACAAAGGTTTGATGTTGCGCAATTCTGCAGGTAGATAGAATAGGGTAGTGTAGTATTGCAATCTGCGGTCGAGGTTGTGTTTTTTGCAGTTAGTAACTGTATCAGTAATCCATTATAAAAATACGTACTTGTTATAGAAAATAAAGTGGCTAGTTGGGCTGCTGTATGGAATTTCCTATCAACAAAATAAAAAACAGGGGATATATGATGAAACTAAATAATTTAGTAACTTTAACAGGTGTGTTCATAAGCGTGTTGCTTGGTATGAGTACGAGTGTTTATGCGCTGACTGAAAAAGAGGCATTGGGTAAGAAACTATATTTCGATGAAAAGTTATCGAATCCGGACGGCCAGTCATGTGCAAGCTGCCATTGGCCTGATGCAGGATTTGCTGACCCGGATCAGCTTTTGCCAGTGTCAGAAGGGGTGATTCCAGGCCGCTTTGGTGGTAGAAATTCACCAAGTGCTTCCTACGCAGTATTTACACCAACATTTACACTAAAGGGCGGTGTTAGAGGAGGACAATTCTGGGATGGGCGAGCAGCAGATCTGGTAGAGCAGGCGAAAGGTCCGTTCCTGAATCCTGTGGAAATGAATAATGCCAGCAAGGCAGAAGTCATTAACGAGGTTATAGCGTCAAGTTATGCGGGCGAGTTTGAAGCGGTTTATGGTGTGGGTTCATTGAGTAATGTGGATCAGGCTTATGATAATGTGGCAGATGCAATAGCTGCTTTTGAGGCTTCATCTGAGGTAAATCCTTTCAGTTCCAAGTACGATGCAGTACAGGCGGGTCTGGCGAGTTTTACAGCTGAGGAAGAGCGAGGCTTTAACCTGTTTTCCGGTAAAGCGAAATGTGCACATTGCCATGGCACAGGTGGAGGCAAAAGACCTGACGTATTTTCAGATTTCAGTTATCACAATATCGGCCTGCCAAGAAACACTGAATACCCATTCAGCCTGATTGAAAACCCACAACCGGATCTTGGCTTAGGTGCTGTATTAGAAAATGCAAAATATAATGGGCAGTTTAAAACCTCGCATTTAAGGAATATCGAAAAAACCGCACCTTATATGCATAATGGTATCTTAAAGACATTGAAAGAAGTGGTGCATTTTTATAATACACGGGATGTCCCCGGGGTATGGCCAGAGCCTGAAGTACCAGAAAATCTGGATGGCAAATTCATCGGAGATCTGGGTTTAACAGATGAAGAGGAAGATGCGATTGTAAGCTTTATGAAGACATTGACTGATGGGTATGTGGTGCCATAGAGTCAGAATAGTGTAGCTGATGTACTTGACTGCATCAGCTACACTGAGGCATGAAATAATTCAAAACTGGCGGGCAGATGCCTGATGAAGATAACAGGACGACTGCCATAAATCTTAATCTATGCCTTGCCTGGTCACTGTATGTGCAGGCTGTCAATCAAGTCTTGTTTAACTGGGCAACCAGATTCCCACTGGTTCTTCTGAGTCGCTGGCTCAACATCTGTGAGATGATCCAGAGAAGTTCAAATGCAAGCTTCGGATCTTCATTTAATAAACTAAATAAATTCTCTTTAGAAAGAAGTAGCAATTCAACCTGTGTAGAGGCTACAGCTTGAGCAGACCTGGGTTCTCCATCAATTAGAGACATTTCACCAAAGCTTTGCGAAGGATAAATAGAAGCAATCACATTAACTTTTGAACCTGATTCCTTTTTGATAATGTCTACTTTGCCCTTTATGACGATGGCCATAGTGTTTTCTTCAGATTCTTCGTCAAAGATTACGGTGTCTGTGGAAGCAGAGTAAGCATCCATATACTTACTTATTCTACAGACTTGATCCCATGAAAAATCTTTTGCCCAGTGTGTGAGTTCAAGTTTGTTGGCGAGCTCCTCTTCTGAACAGATAATTTTATGAAGTCCCATACGAAATACCTCGCTGACATCTAGATCGCAGGTTGATATTACCCTTAACTAGTAGATAAACAAAATAAAAATACAATAACTGTGAGACAGGTTGATTTCAGGTGTCCTTATGAATCAACAGCAGTTTTTCAATACCTTCACGGTCTACAGGTCTTGAATAGTAGAATCCCTGTATTTCATGGCAGCCTTCCGAAAGTAGGAAATCAACCTGTTCTCGATGTTCAACGCCTTCTGCGATGACATCAATATTAAGGCTACGTGATAAAGCAATGATAGCCCTGATTATGGCATTGTCTTCATCATTATGTGGAATGTCCTTGACGAAGGCTCTGTCAATTTTAAGTTTATTAACGGGTAGACGTTTCAGGTAAGTAAGTGATGAATATCCTGTGCCAAAATCGTCTACAGCAATTTCGATACCATACTTGCTAAGCTCTAGTAACAATCTAACGGCTTCTTCGGGGTCTTTCATTATCTGGCTTTCGGTAATCTCGATTGATAGCCACTCGGGTTTAAAATGAGAATCCTCTAAGCAGTTAATTATGAAATGTACGAAATCTTTTCTCTCAAGTTGCTTTGTGGCCATATTAAGGGAAAGTTTTCCCGGGTATAAACCTTGTTCGTACCATGCAGAAAACTGCTTTGATGCGGCTCTCATGACCCAACGATCAATATCAACAATAAGTCCTGTGTGCTCTGCAACAGGTATAAACTTTGCCGGAGGAACTATTCCCATTTCCGGATGCTGCCAGCGTATTAAAGCTTCAAGACCAATGATGCTGTCGTCATTTGCATTATACTGTGGCTGATACTGGATGAAGAACTCATCTTGCTCAAGCGCTTTCCTTAAATTTGTTTCCATCAACGCTCTTTCAAACGCTTTTTCAGTCATGTCATGAGTATAAAACTCAAAGTTATTTCTACCAGCTTCCTTTGCCTTGTACATTGCTGCATCTGCATTCTTGAGTAGAATGTCAGCTGAGTTACCATCGTAAGGGTATATGCTAATTCCTATGCTACTAGTGGTGTATAATTCCTTGCCCTGATAAGCAATGGGTTGTTGCAGTATGTGAAACAGTTTTATAACAATTTCATGGATATGCTGAATTTCATTGAAGTCGCTAACAATTACGGTAAACTCATCACCACCCAGTCTGGATATAGTGTCCATTTCCCTGAGATTGCTATTCAGGCGATCTGCAACACTAATGAGTATCATGTCACCTGCAGCGTGCCCCAGGGAGTCATTTATTCCCTTAAAGTTATCGAGATCAAGAAACAATACAGCAAGCAGGGTTTCGCTGCGTTTTGCATGTTTGAGTGCGTGATCAAGCCTGTCCATAAATAATAGTCTATTTGGTAAACCGGTTAACGCATCATGATAGGCCTGATGCTCCAGTTTCTGTTCAGTTGATTTGCGTCTTTGTACTTCCATAGAGAGAGAAACTGTATTTGAGATTGCTGCAGCAAATTCCTGGTCCTGGGAAGTCCATATTCTGATGTCGTCTGTATGCTCGTGACAGACGACACCAATAATTTCGCCTGCATAGTAAATAGGTGCATCAAGCATTGAATAAATGTTGTTGGGTATGAGATAGGAATCAGTGAACTGCTGTGTGCGCTCATCATTTCTTGCATCATTAACAAC
>JBFHVK010000237.1:0-4575 GCA_041589615.1 Gammaproteobacteria bacterium
CAAAAAGTGAAAGATGTTTATCTAGGTCAAAATTTTAGTCTATAAATATTGGTATAGTTCTTGATATGATATGCAATATGGCACAACATGTGCTTACCCGCTTCAATTACGAAGCAAAACTGTAACTCAGAAGAATTTCAACCATATAGAATGAAGCAGTCCCTACAGTTACGCATCGGCCAGTCATTAACCATGACCCCCCAGCTGCAACAGGCAATCCGTCTGCTGCAACTCTCAACACTTGAGTTACAGGCTGAAATCCAGGAAGCACTGGATTCAAACCCCATGCTAGAAGTCGAGGAAGAAAACAACTCTTCTGATCCTCTCGAAAACAGCCAGCAGAGATCCGATGAACAGCAGCTCAATGGTAACGAACGAGAGAACCAGGATGGCCTCGAAATCAGTGTGGATACCTCCTCACAGGATATTGACCTGAATAACGCCCAGGACATGCCCGATGAACTGCCTGTAGATTCACAGTGGGATGATATATACGAGCCAAGCATAACCACCAGCAGCGCGCCTTCGGGTGACGACGACAAAGCAAGAGAGTTTCTGGAAAACCAGAGCAGTGACGAGGGTGCTCTAATAGAACACCTGATGGATCAGCTGCTAGTCACAAATCTTAGCGAAGCAGACCGTGCCATAGCCCTCGCCATCATTGATGGCATTGATGAAGACGGCTACCTGAAAGAAACCGTTGAAGACATTCATACCGGGCTGGTTGATGAGTTCGAAATCGAACTTGACGAAGTTGAGGCGGTGCTACGCCTGATCCAGCACTTCGACCCACTTGGTGTCGCCTGTCGAGACCTGAAGGAATGTCTACTACTGCAAATGGAACCCTTCACCGAAGAAGGTTTCCCTTCCATCAAAAAAGCCCGTGAGATCGTAAAAAATCACCTCGACCTGCTTGGTAACCATGATTATGCCAAGCTAAAGCGTTATAATAGGGTTAATGATGATGAACTTGCAGCAATCATTCGATTTATTCAGACACTCAATCCCAAGCCCGGTAGCATCATCAGCAAAAGCTCAACTCAATATGTTGTGCCTGATGTCTTCGTCGCCAAAAAGGATGGACGCTGGATGGTCAGTTTAAACTCAGATGTTGCCCCCAAGTTACGTATAAACCCTACGTATGCCTCCTACATACAGCGTGGAAAGCAAAGTGACGACAATACTTTTTTAAAAAACAATATGCAGGAAGCACGCTGGTTCCTGAAGAGCCTGCAGAGTCGTAACGAAACCCTGATGCGCGTTGCAACCTCTATTGTGGAGCACCAGCGAACGTTCCTGGACTACGGTGATGAGGGAATGAAACCCCTGGTACTACGTGAAATTGCAGAAGAACTTGAGTTACACGAGTCCACCATCTCCAGGGTAACAACACAGAAATATATGCATACACCTCGCGGCGTGTATGAATTTAAATACTTCTTTTCCAGTCATGTCGGCACATCCGATGGCGGGGAATGTTCAGCTACGGCCATACGAGCCATGATTAAAAAGCTGATTGAAAGTGAAGAACCCAGAAAACCCATGAGCGACAATAAAATTGCCAGCTTACTGGTTGATCAGGGAATTAACGTGGCGCGTAGAACCGTGGCGAAATACCGTGAAGCCATGATGATACCACCATCAAATGAACGTAAACGCCTGGCTTAAAGGCAAAGCACTAAGGAGTCCTTATGCAACTCAATCTAACCGGACACCACATAGATATCACAGATTCACTACGTAACTACGTTGATGAAAAAATGGAACGTATAGAGCGTCATTTCGACAAGGTGACCAACACTCATGTGATTCTTACGGTAGAAAACGTTCGTCATAAAGCAGAAGCCACTATCAATATGCGTGGAAACAATATCTTCGCAGAAAGCACCGAAGATAACATGTATGCTGCTATCGATAGCCTTATTGACAAACTGGATAGACAGGTCAAGAAACACAAGGAAAAAATTACCGACCATCATCAGAAGGAAGCTCAACCACCCGTTGATGTTGAATAAGTAATAATGGAAATCAACCAGCTAATCACACCTGAGCGAGTTAAGTGCCTGAGCGGCATTGGCAGCAAAAAACGCGCACTAGAGTCACTAGGCCATTTATTGAGCTCAGGTGCGGCTGGTATTGATCCAACAGATATTTTTAACCGGTTAATAGAACGAGAACGTCTTGGCTCAACAGGACTAGGTCATGGTGTAGCCATACCACATGGCCGACTTGAACCATCCGATGACAACATGCCAGTCACACTTGGCTGCTTTATCAAACTCGACCAGGCAGTAGATTTCGACAGCCCGGACAGACAGGATGCTGACCTTCTATTTGGATTACTCGTCCCGGAAAACTGTACCGATGAACATCTGCAAATTCTAGCCGCACTCGCCGGCATGTTCAGCAACACTCAATTCTGTAACGAATTGAGAAACTGCGAGACAGATGAAGAGCTTTACAAACAATTATCAGGCTGGGCCAGTAGTCACCAGGCCGCATCCTGAAGCCAAACATGTTCATATGCTACAGCAACTAACACCCCAGGATTTATTTAATCAGTTACAGAATAATATCGATCTAAAATGGGTAGCTGGAAAAGCATTCGCAAAACGCCCAATCAAAAGAGCCCTGCACCTTAATCAGCAATCAACACTTGTTGGACATCTGAACCTGATTCATCCCAATCGCATACAGGTGATTGGAAAAAAAGAATGGCTCTATCTCAGCAGAATGAAACAGCAGTCTGCCAGTGCACTATCCGATATTTTTTCTCGACGCACCGCCGCTATTGTATTTACCAATGGCCAGCATGCTCCGGATGAAATTATCGACCTTGCAAATAGCAAACATACGCCCTTGTTCGAAACAGACATGCCGAGTGGCGACCTGATTGATGCAGTACGTTTTTACATCTCCGATTTACTGGCAGAAAAAATCACCTTGCATGGCGTCTATATGGAAGTTATGGGAACAGGTGTACTGATTACTGGAGAAAGCAGCATCGGCAAAAGTGAACTCGCGCTCGAGCTCATTACCCGGGGACATAGACTGATTGCAGATGATGCGCCAATCTTCACCCGTATCGGCCCTAATCTGTTGAATGGTACCTGCCCGGAAGTACTTAAAGACTTCATGGAAGTACGTGGACTTGGTGTGCTTAATATTCGTGCTATGTATGGTGAAAATGCAATCAAGCCGAAAAAACACCTTCGCCTCATTATACACCTCGAACGTATGACACAGGATAATCAGCAACAACTCGACAGACTCTATGGCTCTCGCAGCATCAAAACCATACTGGATGTACCTGTAACAGAAATAAAAATACCGGTAGCCTCGGGTAGAAACCTGGCGGTTATGGTTGAAGCAGCCGTTCGAAATCATATCCTGCTTGAAAACGGGCACAATGCGAGCGATGATTTCATTCAACGCCAGCAACATCACATGAGCAGTAGTGCTGAAGACTAAATACTAATAATATATCACTATGAAACTAGTTATCATTAGCGGGCTATCAGGTTCAGGCAAATCTGTAGCATTACACACTCTCGAAGATGAAGGTTTTTACTGTGTTGATAATCTTCCACTTGGCCTGTTGCCGGGACTAACCGAACAGCTAACCAGTCACCAGATGAAAATCTACAATGAGGTGGCTGTTGGTATAGACGCACGAAGTGATGCAAGTGACCTACGTCGATTTAGCGACATAATCAAATCACTCAATCACGAAAACATCGATATGGAAATCGTTTTTTTTCGGGCTGATCCCAAAGAACTTATAAAACGCTTTAGCGACACTCGTCGTCGCCACCCGTTAACTCGCAAGAATATTCCATTAGCAGAAGCAATTGATATAGAACGTAATCTTCTGGCACCCATTGCAAACACCGCCGATCTCTGTCTGGATACAACCCATACTAATGTTCACCAGCTGCGAGCACTTATTAAAGAACGTATAATTACACGACCAAGAGAACAGCTATCTATTCTGTTTCAGTCATTTGGTTTTAAACACAGCGTACCCAGCGATTCTGATTTTGTTTTCGATGTACGCTGCCTGCCAAACCCTCACTGGGAACCGGAACTACGACCACTTACCGGACAGGACCCTGAAGTACAGGCCTTCCTGGAAAAGCAGGATGATGTCATTGCCATGTTTAATCATATTCGCAATTTTCTCGAACACTGGATACCAAAATTTGCCGAGCAGAATAGATACTATCTAACTGTTTCAATTGGATGCACCGGAGGCCAGCACCGATCTGTGTATATTACCGAGTTACTATCAGAATATTTCCGTGATAAATATTCTGGTGTTTCCCTACGTCACAGAGAAATGGAGTAACATAAGCAAATGAGTGTCGGCCTGTTATTAATTACTCACAAACATGTTGCAACGAGTCTGCTTGAGACATCCAGATTAATGCTGGATACCTGCCCACTGGCTACCCGCACACTGGAAGTCCCCCTTGACTGCTCAGTTGAAGAAATATTACAACAGGCAGATGAGTATATGAAAACACTGGATACCGGTAATGGTGTGCTCGTACTGACTGACATATATGGAGGCAC
>JBFHVK010000238.1:0-4549 GCA_041589615.1 Gammaproteobacteria bacterium
TGGCAGAAAAGTAGCTATAAGTGAAAACCTGTCCGGGCATCAGCATGTAAGTCATCCAGTAAGTATTGCAGTAAATCAGTGAAGAAAGCTCTAGTCCTCGGCAAGACCCTAAAAGGCCCAAAGAATTCAACAAAGGAACGGACATGAAATACAAAATAGCAGAATACAAGATGATTGTTAACGAGCATATCATTGATAGCGTGGGTGAATGGGAAGATTACATGGAAGATCATCAGGACTACATTCGCACAAGTGAAGTCGTGGAAGTCGAGTTAGAAAAGCTTCCCTACGGCGAAGCAGAAAAACATGAAATAGATTCTATTGACAAGCAGATTCAGAAAGTGAGAGCTGAAACTGAAGTAAAGATTGGTAGGCTCGAAACAAGGAGACAAGAGCTGTTAGCCATTGGAAGCGATCAGGTAGCGTAATGATTAACCTCGACTACCTAGCCCGCCCTAAAGCGAGTTTTATAGAAGTTTTAGAGTACCACTTAAAAGTATTAATAGTGGTTTTGTTTGAGAGAGAACCGGAGTATTGATGATGGAAACAATTAACACGCCAAGCGGCTATTTAATAAAGCTGCCTAACGGCTGGAAGATTGAAAACAAAGGTTATATATCTGGTTTTAAGTATTACAGATTATCTCCTTTCTTAGAGTTTGATTCATGCCCTGTTAGAGGCCGTGTAACTAGCCAGCCTAATAAGCACTATCAGGGGTAAATCATGGAAGATTACGAGGGCCAATATTGGCAAGAGTGCTGGAATTGCACAGACGGGTATTCACACCACGATTGCGGCGAAGATACCTGTTGTTGTGTTGAACCAGAAGATAACGTTGTTTGTGATGTCTGCCAGGGTGCTGGCGACTGGTATGAGGATATTTAAGCATGAGCGTTCAAATATTAGAAAACGAAGACGGATTAAAAGCTTTTTATTGTACAACTACAGATACAGCTTTCGGGCCTGTTATCAGTGAAGACTTACAGCTATACGAGTTTTTAAGCTGGTTCCCTGAAGATGTAAGAGCGTATGACACAGACGGAATTATGAGAGCTATCAATAAATGGAAAGAAGCCACAACTAAGTGCCGTACATGTGCAAAGGCTAACAAATCATGCCCTATCTGGAAGCCTAACAAATATGTAGATTATTGTGTTGTATTTGCTTTAGACATAGAACAGGTAGAACTAGGATCGATTGTCATGGAAGGACTGGACAAGGAAGATTACCCCGATTTTGTTGATGCTTACCCAGTAAAAGCCACATTTACGGACGGTGAAGAACTAGACGACGATTTACTTTATGAGCTTTCTAAAAATGATGATCTTATGCAGGAAACAGCATTAAAGCAGTATCTTGAAAATGCAGAGAATGAAGCCGATCAAAAAGCAGAATATTTATATCAATGCAGAAAGGATGATTCATTATGCTAGGCGAACTAACAAACGATATTGGCCCTGATTACAAGGACAAAGAAATAGGGTATGAGGCTGGCCAAATAGATAAAGAATTCTATGAATTATTCGAGGCTGATATAGAAAGCCTGAACGAATTAATGGAGAAAGAGAAATGTCAGAGCTAACACTATGGCAAGGCGCTATTCAAAAGGCTGAAAGTAAGTTTCAGGAAAGGAATATACACAATCTAGTCTCCTACCCACAGGAGGCCAGCTTTGCGAGCCAAGCGATTAAAAAGAATAGCTACCTAGCCAAAATCGCAGAACAACGCCCGGACACGCTTATAGACGCTGTAATCAATATTGCTTCTATAGGGTTAAGTCTGAACCCAGCTACTCAGTACGCCTATTTAGTGCCAAGGGATGGTGTTTGCTGTCTGGATATCTCCTACAAGGGGTTAATAAAATTAGCCACTGACTCAGGGTCGATAGAATGGGCTAAGGCTGATCTAGTGTATGAGAAGGACTCATTCGACTACAAGGGGCCATCTGAAAAGCCAGAACATAGTGCGAACGTGTTTAGCTCAGATCGCGGGGAATTTGTCGGGGTTTACTGTATCGCTAAAACCTCAGAGGGTGACTTCCTAACCGAAGTAATGACCGCCGAGGAAATCTATGAAATTCGCAATAAGTCTATGGCTTATGTGAAATCCAATAGCGGCCCGTGGGTCGAGTTCTTTGGTGAAATGGCTAAGAAATCGATTATTAAACGCGCCTCTAAGACATGGCCTAAGTCAGACAAAAATGAACGCCTACAGGAAGCCATCAAGGTCATTAACGAACACGAAGGAATAGATTTCGGGGATATGACTATATGCGGGATGCGCATAGATGAAATGGTCGATATGGATAACGTGGACAAGGAAAAAGTCGAGGAATTATATAACTGTGCCGTGAAACTTGTTGAAGATGACGACATGGATATAGCTCCCGACGAAGCTAGAGATATCCAGTCTATGTTAAACAACGATGAATTAATAGTATTTGAAAAGCTTTTAAGCAGGCATAAGCACAACAGGAAATCATACAAGACTATTTTTAACGCCTACACAGAAGTCTATAACGATTTTCCTGAGTGCATCGAGGCAAGCTAAAACCGGGCTGCTATGACTTGCCCCGCTGGTATAAGGGGGCTTTTTTAAAGGTGAGAAGATGGAACTAATAAACGGAAACATACCAGCTAACACACAATGCCCCTATTACAAAGAATGCGGGCATAGCTGCAAGTTAAAGGACGGAAATACTATTGATGTTCCCTTCTCCTGTGGGTTGGCAAGGTTTATTAAGATGTGTAAAGAAATTGAACGAAAGAAGGTGAGAACATGAGCGATTTAAACAAAACACTAGCCATAGGGCGATTAGGTCAAGACCCCGAAGTTAGATATACAAAAGACGGTAAAGCCGTAGCTGGGTTTAGCATAGCCTGTTCTGAGAAATGGAAGGCTAAAGACGGAAGCAAGCAAGAATCAACGGAATGGATTAACTGTACTGCTTTCGGTCGTCTTGGTGAGATTGTCGGGGAGTATTTAAGAAAAGGAAGTCAGGTGTTTATTGAAGGCAAGCTTAAAACCGAAAAGTGGCAGGATAAAAACGGCAATGATCACTACACAACAAAGGTTATTGTAAGTAATTTACAGATGCTTGGTTCAGGTGGTGGAACGAGTACAAGCAAGGCTCAAGGCGGGGAGCCTTCACCACAGCCCGCCCCGAATAATGCGCCATCAAGCAATGCAGGGGATGATTTTTCAGACGACATCCCGTTCGCTCCACTTGGCAAAGAGTACATAGCCTAACCGCATAGAGAGGAAACAAGATGTTAAACAGATCGCCCTTATTCTGGCCGGTAGTGTTGATAGCTTTATTAATACTATCTATGCCCGCATTTCCTCAAAAGTGGTCTAGTGAGTGTGAGGAGCAGTTCAGGAAATCAATCAAGGCTGAATGTCAGGTTATCAGGTGTAAAGAACTAGATGAGGGACGGTAGATATGAATGAGAGGAATAGATAGATGGATATGCCAGAGAAGATATACGCATTTAAAAGAAGTATTTATGATGCTTGCTGCTCATCAGGCTCTACCTATATATGGGATGATGCAAACCCACATGAGCTAATACAAGCTAAATACCTCCACGCTGAGAAGCTAAGAAGAAAGCTGCATCAAAAACTTGTCTCTTGCGCCTCATTAAGTGGGACTGAGATAGCAGAAATAATTAACGAAGTATTAGGGGATGAGTGATGATGTGCAGTAAACACAATATACCGCTTGAGTATAGCCATGATGATAATGATGCTGAGGTATGGAGTTGTCCAAGATGTGACCGCGAAAGATCGGGTGGTATTGAAATACGAAATTTTACTCTTATCAGTCAAGATGATCAGGCTGTTCGGCTTTATTCAGATTCAGAACTGAAAGCCGCCAAGCTGGAGGTGTTGGAAAGAGCTGAAATTTTTCTAATAGAGAAAGCTATGGCTAATGGAAAAACAACTTTAGATAATTTCCGGGAATTTAAGCGACAAATAGAGAGTGAGTAAAGAGTAATGGTGAGGGGCTGGTTCGATAGGCGAGGCAATCAACGGCTATAGACGTGCCCTGGAATAGATTGCAGCCAGCCCCCGCCACCATATTAGGAGAGAAAATGAGGCTAATAGATGGCAAAATTCAAGCAAACGAGCAATGCCCCTATTACAAAGATTGCAAGCTCAAATGCCCCCTAAGCGATGGGGGCACTATTGATAAAAAGTATTCGTGTGGCCTTGCTAGGTATCTTGATATTTTTTGTGTCGCGAGAACAACAAATGATAGACCTGGACGAATGTAGCAGAAAGATGCAAAGAACGCGGAAAAACTACGCTGATAAATTACTGCAAAAGGTGATTGATTATAACGAGGGCAATGGTAAATACAACTTATCTCACATGAATGATTACGACAGAAAGAATGCTAGTTATTACGCATGGAATGAGATTAAGGCGGAGATTAAAGAGTATTTAGGCAGTAGATAACGCCAATCTAACCGGAGAGCGGATTATGAGTAAATGCAGAATGCACGACGCAGAAGATTGCGAACAGTGTTACATGAACAAGATGCCA
>JBFHVK010000239.1:0-4542 GCA_041589615.1 Gammaproteobacteria bacterium
AACGGCATCATTCATGCTGCAAAAACGGCCCTGGATGAGTATATCAGCACCCTGAATGCAGAATTCAACAGGCCTTATGTGCATGGCATACAAGATAACTTCGCCGCAGTCATCAAAGGTAAGAAAACTATTGATTCTGTTCAGTCATCCGTGAATGACGAGCTGGCCAGGATGAAGATTGAAGTCAATGACCTTGCCGCCATCATCAGGAAAAACCTGAAAGTTCTGAATGATCAGGCCGCTGAATACAAATCACTGTTCAATGATATTGAATATGTCATTCAGAAAGATCCTGAAGATTTTGCGAATCTGGTATTCAGCAGAATTGAGGCGCACATGATTGAGCGCGAAGCACAGGAAAAGGCAAAGCAGGCAGAAGCAGAGAAGGCCGCAGAAACTGTAAAAGAGCCTCTAGCTGAAGCTACCAATACACAGTCACCGCAGACTGAAGCACCACCAGCTTTTAGCGATGATCAATTGATTTCATTTTACATGGATTCACTAAGGCTCGCTATTGATAATAGCCCTTCAGTATCAGACAAGAAGCTTGAAAAACTGGTTATCAGAATTCAGAAAAAGCTACTGAAAGCAGTTGATGAGCTGGAAGAAAAGAGCGCAGCCCAGGATAAGGCCGCATAACCGAGTTCACTACCTTGGCACGGCATGGAAGCCTGCCCTTTTTAACGGAGGCAATCATGAGACATTCAGACAGAGCAAGAATCGCAATGAATAAAAAATTGCTGAACACTGATGAATTTACAGTCAAGGATATCGCTATTGAAATTGGTGTTGATGTGACGAGTATCAATTGCATATTTACGCCAATGGTAGGCAGGTATCTTTCATCAAGGAAAATTAGCGGCAAGCATGGTGGAATGATTAAGGTTTATACCAGAATAGCCAGCATACCAATTGTCAATAAATACAATGAAGACATCAGTGATGATACCTTCACAGAATGCCCTGATGATAGGCCGCTATTCAACCAGTTCAGCGATTACTGGTACAAGTTCTGCTTTCGGCAGTCATGTTACTAATTATATTCATGGCATTAATTGCCGCTGTTTTATGGCTGTTTTTGTTTTTACCGATGTATATTTTTTACTCTTAAAAAAGGAAATGAAAATGAAATATTTAATATTAGCTCTAACATTAATCAGCACAAGCGCTTTTTCTTCACCAGAAATCACCATGAAGGTTGGAGGCTGGCCAGGTGCTTCAGGTAGTCGTAATGCAGGTGTGCAGAATGCGTTTATGTATTCAATCCAGTCGAGCGAATGCGGCAATCATTGCATGACACCTTTCTTCATCAAGATATCAAGCGATAAAGGCGAGAATGCAGGCTATGGGCTTGATTATGTGTACAAAATAAAACACAAAGAAGCCGCTTTCACATTCGGGCTTGGTGTTGCCTCGTTTAAGGAAAAACTGAACGGCGGTGAAAGTGGTAATTTTCACCTTTCCGCTGGTTTTCAGATAGATAGGGTATCGTTTAGTGTTGAGCATTTCAGCAATGGCAATGACTTACTTGACCGAGTGAATGTAGATAAAAATATTCCATCCACGTTGCTGATGGTTGGTTATCGATTCTAATGAATACTTACCCTCCATTCATTCCGCTACTCTTAATCCTCCTGCTGATATCCTTCGCAGCATTTGGATGGAGTGAGGATTGTGAGAAGCAGTACCAGGATAGCATAGAGGACGAATGCAAGGTAATGATAGCCAGAGGTATCTGGAAGGATTGCAAAGATGAAGATGAGGGGCGATAGATGTATTTATTTGAAACCACAAAACTAACTGGTAATGTGTTGAATCTTAATCCTTCAAGCCTAGGGGATTTTTCTTCTGCATCATTGGCAATTAACGCTATACCCGATGGCGGGACATTACATCTTATCAATACTTATGATGCCAGTATTCATGGAAAAATTACCCTTAAAAGGCCCATATCAATTAAGGGCAATGGTTATGGAAAAACAATTGATGGCAAATATGTTGGCACAAAGATACTAAACACCGTCAGCCCATTGCCATCTGTAATTGAATTTGATGGTGATGGTGTAGGAATGCACAACACTGTCATGGAAGACATATTAATAGAACACAATGGCGATGATTACGCGATGAAAATTAAATCAATGGCATTTGGTGAATATAACAACGTGCTTATTAATTGTAATTATATCGGCAAAGGTGGTGTACGTGTATTAGATGGCGATTCGTCGTCATTCTGGCATGTACTTAGAAGGGTAAGGATACGTAATTTTACACATTCCGGCGTATGGTTTGATAGTCCTCGCGGCTCTAAAAATGAGCTTTGGAATTGCCACATACAATCAAATCACCCATCGGCAATAGCAGGCGTGATCTTATCAACTAAAGACACGTTAATTCACAGTGGTCAAATTAATGTGATTAATGGCCCAAGTGTCTTACTAATGCCTACTACTTATTATGGAAATGATTTAGTGGGAAATGTTATTGATAGCGTCCTAAGTGAGAAGAATCAACCAATTGTAGAATTTGGAATGCAAGACGAGCATTTAACGGTAACTGGAACAACAGGAAAAGGAACAGGCTCTATTGTTTTGTCAAATACACATGGGCATAACAAAAATAAAATGGCTGGAACATTGGCCACTATTACGGGAGGAACATTCGATAACGGTACTTATAGGGTTTTATTGAATGATAAGCTTGGGAATTCATTAACTCTAACAGATAAAGATGGCTATCCTGTGTCGTTTAAAGGCGAGTCTGTATCGATAGACTTTCACTTAAACCCTGTTCACTTAAAGAGCGTTCAATGTGTTGTTAGAAATCCTGTAACAAATATGGTAGGTGCCGAAGCAACGAATAAAAAGTTTGTTGTGTTCAACTACGCAAAAGACTGTTTACTAGAGAGACCGCTCCCTTATGGCGATGACCCTATAGGCACGTCAGGCGCAAAAGGTCAGATTTGTGAGTTCACAGAAAACGCATTCAATAACACGGTAATTCTACAGGGCGGCTTTTGGGCATCACTAGGTATAACCGATAGCAGCTCATATAAAAACGGTAACAGGATTATATTAGATAACGCCAGCGCTCCTGAAATCATTAGAGCGCAACTGTCATGGCCTATCAACTCAAGACAGGAGGTTTACTCCCATATTCTTGAAAGCACAATGCAAAGAAACCGCAAATCATCGTTAGATGGTTATATCGGTAAATGGGAGCCTGTAAATAGAAAGTTCAAAGATATTAACGCATATCCTGATATTGTTTTACATCTTAGCGCTGATGATATGGCGTCGATGTACCAAGATAAAGACGCGATGAATATTATAAAAAAATCAGGGGATAAAGTGCTTTCTTGGAAAGACTCAAGTCGCGGCCATATTTTCTCAGTAAAAGAGCGGATTTTAACTATTGAGCCCGGATACCCCACGATAATCAAGTCCCACAAAGGGCATAGTGTTAATGCTGGTGATGAAATTACTATATCTGATGTTATTGTTAATTCAGGCGCAAATATTAATAATACATTTACAGTTCTTGATGATTTAGAAGCATGTAAGTTCTCTATTGATTTCGATTCTACCGGCTCATCGTATAGGGTTAATGTAACCAGTTATTTTGTAAATATTCTTAATGCGCCTGAATATCAAGAGAACGTGCTAGAAAGAGGCTTACCAGGGATATACTTTGATGGCGTTAATGAGCATTTAATAGGGCCAGCGATTAGCCTTGATTCTTTGGGAGCTTGTTATTTAGTGGTGGTTACACCTGATATATATAGAGCTGATAAAACACATAGATATATCTGTGGCCGCAATTGGGGCGCTGATGGTGTTAGAGTCCATAATACGGAATCTAGTGTTAGATTTATAGCTACAGTAAATTCTACACACATCGGGCCAGTTAAAAGTGGAGCAAAGCCTGATGATAAGGCAACGGTGATATTTTTTGCAAATGCTGATGGTGATAATCTTACAGGTAAAGCCGGTTACTGGAAAAATGAGGCAATCTCTAGCCCATTATCTTATGAATCTTCTGATAGCGATTCAGAAGAATGGCAAGTTGCCGGTTCAGGCAATACAAACCACACTGGCTCTGCTGGATTATGGCGAGGCTGGGTACATGAATTAATATATTTTAGAAGTGTGCCAACGGATGAATTCTTAGAAGAATTAAATTTTTATATGTGCCTTAAGTATAATATTAACACCTAACGCCAAGCTAACCGGAGAGCGGAAATGGATAGAGAAGATAAAATAGACGAAGCATTTTCGATTTGGAGAAGCAACCAAAATAAAACCAATACTAGCGAATCCGAGTTGAGCGACTTGTTAGGCGCGGGAGTTTATAGAATGTATGACTGCCCTCAATGTGGTGAACCTACCGAAGAATTACATGAAGGCTACTGTGAGCAATGCTGCCACAATAACCAGCAAGCACTTGATGACTTTAACAGGGAGCAAGATCGCTGGAAAAGATTAACTGATGAGCAGCGTTACGATGAAATAAGGCGTGGGTGCGCCTAACGCCCTAATAACC
>JBFHVK010000240.1:0-4466 GCA_041589615.1 Gammaproteobacteria bacterium
ATTCTGGGTGTGCCTTTTTCACTGATAGGCGTTTATCTTGCACTTGAACTTTATCTTGAAAACCAGCTAAGTATGCCTGCTCGACTGGGAATGATCATGCTTGCCGGGATTGTCGTGAATAATTCAATTGTCCTGGTTGAACAGATTGAAATATGTCGACGACAGGGCCTGCAAATACTAGAGGCTATTATTGAAGCCGCACGTTTACGTCTACGCCCAATCATGATGACGACCCTGACTAGTGTATTTGGAATGTTACCCCTGGCCGCTGGTTTCAATGAGGGCTCTGAAATGCTTAAGCCAATGGCAAGTATTATTGTTTTCGGCCTGACTTTTTCCCTGCTGGTATCATTAATTATTGTTCCAATACTGTACTCTCTCATACACCAGCTATTCGATAACTTATACCAGCGGGTAACTTCACATTGAATACATGGTACGGGCAGGATTCGGACAAAACACTAGCAGATAATGAAGTTCATATATGGCTGAACTATCTAAACTTACACCAGGCTAAACTAAAACACCTTTACCCGTTATTATCTGATGCAGAAAAAGCCCGTAGCGAACAGTTCAAGTTTTTCAAGCACCGTAAGAACTTTATCGCTTCCCACGGCTTTCTCCATGCCGTACTGGCTTACTATCTCGACACCCCTGCAGAAGATATTGAGTTTACACATAAGGATAATGGCAAGCCCTACCTGCTGGATAAACAGAACCCTCAACAACTGCAATTCAATATGAGTCACTCTGGTAATATGGCCATACTCGCCATTTGCCGAAACCAGTCGATAGGCATTGATATTGAGCACATGGAACGTAAGGCAGACTGGCAAGGTATTAGTAAACGTTTTTTCACTGCTAATGAGCAACAGGCATTATACAAACTTCCCGAAGAACAGCAGAAAGATGCGTTTTACCAGGTCTGGACGCGCAAGGAAGCACACATGAAAGTCACTGGTGAAGGCTTAAGATTACCACCAACCCATTTTGAGGTAAGTGTACCACCCACGGATGCGGCTTTTATTGCCAATATAAAATCAGCGGATAATAACTTCTATAAAATGCAGGACATTAGCCTGCCGGATATGTACCAGGATTATCATGCCTGTCTTTCGGCAAATTTCGATTTTTCCAGACTGACTTATTACATATACGCATAAGCATTTCCTGTTGAGAAGGCTGGAATATATAAGCGGAAAAACTTAAAAGAAAACGCAAATATATAAATATGATACTGGTATTTTTATTAGCCGATTATTTTGACCTGTGCTGAAGTATATTTACAAGTAGAAGTCTGTATTCAACACAGTCTTATATCGAACCACAATCCCGCATCAGGATTCACGCCAAGGAGTGTTAATTAAAATATTTGCGTTTGCTTTTTCTTACGATCGATCTTTTTTATTTAATAAAAAACAAATTCACCCAGCAGCTCTTAGAAGCACCACCGAAATATTATCAGATCCACCATTATCATTAGCTACGGTAATGAGCTGATCGACACATTCATTTAAAGGTATATCCATATCGAGAATCGCGGTAATTTCCTCATCCGACGCACAGTTACTTAAACCATCCGAACATAACAGGTAGGTATGCTGTTCAAGCTTATACTGGGTCACTTCAATCTCTGGCGATTCCTCCAGACCCAGCGCCTGGCTAATCAGGTTATGCATGGGAGATATTTCATACTCATGTTGGGAGATTTTGCCTTCCTGTAACATTTTCTGTAACACGGTATGATCCTGCGTTATCTGCCTGAGGACACCATCACTCTGTCTGTAACAACGTGAGTCACCGAGATGTGTTAACACCAGCTGGTTTTGCCTGAGTAGAATCGCCACGACGGTACTGGCCATATTGTGATACTGGGGCTGTTGCTGCTGCTGTTGAAGAATAATCGAATTTGCTTCCTCTACCGCATGTAACAGGGTTGTCGATAACCAGTTTTCACTATAACCACCACCACTATTAGCCTGTAGTACCGATCTCGACACAATATCGTGCATAGTATCTACAGCCAGACGACTAGCAACTTCTCCGCCCTCGTGTCCACCGACACCATCAGCAACAACCAGCAAGCACACATCACTATGAGGAAAATCACAATATAGAACACTATCCTCGTTGTGATCTCTTACCAGCCCGGTATCGGTACCACCTGCATATTCTATTTCTATACTCTCGTCTGTCATTGCATATCCTTATGCCTCAGGCATGCCCCGTTTTACTGCGGCTGCCATTTCAGCTCCACTGGCATATCGTTTTTCAGGCTTTTTCTGTAACGCCTTATTGATGATACGTGTCGCACTGGCGGGCAAATCGGGCCTCGCATCTTTAACAGGACGATGTTTTTCATTGGTGATTTTATAAGCAAGATTACCCAGACTATCAGCATCAAATGGTAATTTACCGGTTAGTAACTGATAAAAACTTACACCCAGCGCATACAGATCTGCACGTCCATCCACACTGGATGCTGTCATCTGCTCGGGTGCCATATAGGATGGGCTGCCCATAAAACTACCCGTACGGGTTTTTACCGAATCAGTAATACGCGCTATACCAAAATCAGTTATTTTCAGCTGCAAGTCTTCAGGGTTGTACATAATATTCCCGGGTTTTATATCTCGGTGCACAATTTTCTGTGCATGGGCGTAATCCAGCGCCTCTGCGACAATTTGCACTATGCGATACACTTCGGCAACCGGTAATAGATTATCCGACCGTGTGTAATTAGATAAAGGGACACCGTTCACATAATCCATCGCAATAAAGGCACAGCCTTCTTCTTCACCTACATCATAAACCGTTACAATATTACTGTGGCTTAGTCGTCCTGCGGCTTCGGCTTCCCGGAAAAATCTTGATTTTACAGTTTTAATTTCATTACTTGAGAACTGTGTATAGTCCAGCGTTTTAATTGCAACCTGTCGATTTATTTTTGGATCCTTACCCAGGTATACTACGCCCATAGCTCCTCGCCCAAGCTCTCTCTCAATTTTATAGCGACCAAATTCCGGCAACTCGACTTCAGGCATAACCAGTGTTTTCTGCGACTGGAATGAAGTCATCACCTGGGTACCGGTATCGGAAAAACCACTGATAGATTTAAGACGCTTTTCTATATCCTTATAATTTTTCTGTCGTTGATTAATTTCTGCATAAACATTCAACGCACGATCATACTGTCGCTTACGTTCGAAGCTCAAACCAATATCATATAAATCTGCCAACGCATCTTCGTTAGCATGCGACTTCAGCAAGCTTGGAATCGCTGCATCATAGTCACCTTTCTGGAACTGGTAATGCCCAAGCTCAAACCATGCCTGGTATTGTTTGTGAATTAAACCATCCAGTAGTTCCTTGCCAGAGAGATAGATATAAACACCGAGCTGTCCGAGAACCATAAGCAACAGGATATTTATGGTTGGCCACCAGATACCCTGCAATAGCAGAAGAACCGGTTGAGTAGCGACAACACCAAGAATCAGGAAAGCTCCCAGGAACACACCACTATGACGTGACAACAGAGGCAGGATGAACAGTAGATAGCTAACCACCAGCGCCAGTAACAGGGGCTGTAACCACCAGCTAATCGCTGGAGTTGAGTAACTTGCCTTAGACTGTAAACTGTTCAGCGAATCAGCCAGCACCTGTAGCTGCTGGATATCCTGGCCTATCAGCACCACCCTGTTTTTAAAATAGGCATTCGACATTTTCATCGCATTAGCCAGTGAGAAGCGAGTTAACTCGCTATGCCGTCCAGTCAGGCCCGAGAAGTAATGATATACATGACCAGACAGGCTGGTGCTGATATCTCGCCCATCAAGACTGATACGTCCAGCTTCATCCCAGTGCAACATATTGCTGCCCTCAACACGGCTATAGAGTGCAAGGCTTAGATCGGGCAATGAAAACGAACGGTCTTCGTTATACCAGATCAGGCTCTGATCAGTATCAGCATCTGGCTCAAAGGGATAAACACGATAAGGAAAACGGGTATTGATCTGCCTGAAGGTTTTCACCTGTGGCAGGAATAGTGATGGAATATACTGCCTCCAGCCCTGCTGATATACCAGGTTTTCACTATAGGGAACACTGAGCAGCTGTTGAGGCGTATTGTCATACTGGGTGAGAAACACCTGCTGGTTTTCCAGCATCCATGCCAGCTTATTACGTTCACCCTGAGTCGGTTGCCAGTTTTCACTTTCTTCCTGTACTGCTTTTGTGCTGTCTGCGCCTGCCGGCTCATAGTCCATGCGTGGGAAATCGGCACTCAACCAGACGACTTCTGCGGCATTCGCTTTTTTCAGTTTACGCAATAGCGCACGTAATTCCTGGATACCATCAGGCTGCTGCAAACGACCTTCATCCAGCTGGATAATTCGGTAATTATTTTCAGCAGGAATTTCCGGCAACAACAAACTGGACGCGCGAAACATCTGTGCATCCAGCCAGCG
>JBFHVK010000241.1:0-4436 GCA_041589615.1 Gammaproteobacteria bacterium
GAACTGGTAGTTACCTAACAATACACTCCACGGCAGATCACCCTCAGTGGTATCACAGAATTTTTTATACAGTGCTGACTTCTGTATATCGTCACATAAGACATCTTCGAAGAGTTCTTCTCTGCTCATATCAAGAATGAAAAGTTTCAGTTTTTTACCTGTCTCCAGGCGACGCACCAGATGGTACAGGGAAAGCCAGGTTGACTCTAATTCCTGGAAATCAGCATGATGCAGAATGTTACGCATAAGCTGTGAAGTAGCCTTATCTACAACGGCAATTAAATCGTCCTTGCGAGGATCTTCAGCAGGCTCGACATAAGGAGCTACGATGCTCTTAATTAGCCTGTCAATCTGACCACTTTGTGATACCTGCTCATTCGTACCAGACTGCTGGGACTGCAGAATATTATCCAGCAAATTACCCTGAACATCTCCAGCATCTGTAGCAATATCCTGTTTATTCTCTTCTAAACGAGAAGTCGAAGATTCAATACCAGCATACTCACTGGCATACTCCGCCCAGCCCTGTATTTCTAATGCTGCCTGGCCAAATGTACTGGTTTTATTTAATCGGCGCTTAAGACTACGTAACTGTGCAAACGAATCCAGCTCATCAAAAAGATGGTCCGGGTGTAAATCCTCCAGCTCTTTCAACTTTACGTCTATGCATTGTTGATCATCCATTTCAAGCTGCAGCCGTATATCAAATTCCGCCATAAGCTGTTCAAAATTATCCCTGTCCACCTCGATTAGTCGACGCTGCTGGATACTCTTATCGTGATTTTTTTTACCACTAAAATTACCCAGCATAGCAATACAAAAAGGGCTATCTGCTTTCGTCATAGGCGCAGCATCCGGCTGTTGTATTTTACCTTTTGACGTCTGCTGCTTGCTATCCATTGTTACACCCACTCCGATGGTATATTTTTCAGTCATTTACATCCCCTTTCTATGTTCACCAGAATATCAAGCTGTTTGCCAATAACAGTTATTTATCGCTTAAAACAACATTCAATGCAGGAAAGTATACCGTATGAATACAGACGATACTCTCTAACCATGCATAGCCCTGTTGAAGGCACTACTTTCAGAACTTTTAATCAACTCGTCCTGCACCTGCTTTTTACGCCAGCGAAACAGCAACAGTCCCATCAAAAACCCTTGCACAAATCCACTCACATGCGCGACCAGATTAACACCTCCACTGTTGCCGGCTTCAATCAGGCCATACACATCCCAGCCAAAATACCATAATGCGAGCAACCATGCAGGCACTCCGAACTTACGAAATATTATAATAAACCAGAAGAAACAACGTATTCTTGCCAGCGGAACAAAATAGGTAAACATACCCATTACACCCATTACTACACCGGACAAACCTAATGTAGGTATGGCTTCAGGTGCTGTCAGCATCGTAAGTGAATAAACAAGATTTGTGCCTATTGCCAGTGCTATAACCACCAGGGGAAATGCCAGCATCCCCACAATTGCTTCCACTGTAGCGGCGAAGGCAAAGAAGAAAAACAGATTGCCTGTAATATGCGCCCAGCTACCGTGTGCAAATGCAGAGCTGATCATTGTGACAATATCAAATGAGTCCGGGTTATAGCTCAAGCGGTTTGTCAGGTTTTCAGGTGCGTTTTTATTGAATTCTGCGGTTTTTTGAAGCATGTATTTTTCAATATATGCGTGAGTGCTTTGCAGGCTTCTACCACTGAAGCTGTCAGTTTCAAGCACCATATTATGAATAAAATCAGATTTTTTTTCAGTGTAGTTTATGGTGAGAAATATAGAGCTACAGAAATCTTTTCCTGTGTAACCATAGGCTGCTGCCAGCTTGTTCATGACTACCTGATGAGCATTACTCTTCTGCTGGCTACAGAAATACTGACTATATTCATACAGGTCCTGCTCATTTTTTACCTGTTGCCAGTAAATAAATACACATGCAATACAAACCAGTATCGTAAGAAACGGGATACGGGATAATTTTATATCTGCTCTGTATGGAAAAAATAACATATATTATTCTGCCTTCCTTGATCTCTACCAATGGACTTATTTTTCCCGCACTTACTTAAAAAGGATTAATACTGCTGAGCAGATTTAAAATAGCATTCTCTATGGGAACAAATACTTGAACAGACTATAACTCAGGAAACGTCCTGCAATACCTGTGGTTTTGCTCGAGCATTTACCTGTGCCTGGATAGTCTTCAGGATACTCCTGTTCTTGGCATTTGTCTCAATCCAGTTAAATATGGATTGCCAGTGCTTTCTGTCGATCTCGGTGGCCTTATGCTGGTACTCGTGAATTCCCAGACCAAGTTTAGCGAAACGATTATAATTTTGTGTATCTCGTAACTGGGCCAGCACCGGAATATTCAGTTTATTCAGAAATAGCTCCAGATCCCTGAAAGCAGTTGTATTGGTTCGGGTTCGATTGGTGACAATAGCCAGTCGCGTATTATGTTTATTTACTTTCAGATTAATAATCAACTCACGAAGAAAGTCTGCTGTTGCACAGATATCAAGCCAGGAAGGCAGTACGGGTATCAGTATATAATCGGCGCCCTTGAGCTGCTCGGCAAGGTCGGGGCCCTTGAGTCCAGGCGGGGTGTCAATAATCATGCGGGATGCTTCGGGAGGGAGACGCATATGCCAGCTTCGAGTGACGCCCCTGGCCGCGTTTCTGTGTGCAGTGACACCATGAATGGCAGGTACAGTAGAAGGACGAGACTGTAACCAGCGCATGCTTGAACCCTGTTCATCATAATCATAAAGTACTGTCTGAAAACCTTTAGAGGCATAGAAGCTGGCCAGATTTGTAGAGACCGTACTTTTACCACAACCGCCCTTGGCGTTTATTACAACGATGCGAATCATATCTACCCTGGATTCATCGTCGAATACATCTAAACCCGGCTAGTATCGACGACCATTTTTATCATTTATTGTTATTTTTTCCGTCCCTGTTTTTTATCGTTATTCAGCAGCCCTTGCCCAACGCTCTTGATACTATCACACTATTTATGAATAATTAACATTAAGTAATTGATTTACCTACTCTATTATGGGCTTTCATTGATATTCTCAGCATTTTTAGATCATTTGTTATTTTTCATCAATTTAATACGGCCTGATTTCGAGCCATAGAGATCACTCCCTGCATGATCTGCCGGTTTAATTGATTGAAATTAACAGTATGCTAAATAATCTACCTGTGGTCAGTGTTTCACTGATCCATATGCTTTTACAGCAGAATATACGTTATATTATGAGGATCTCTACACCTGAAACACAACCTATCTGGAGATGAATCATGGACACATTCACCGAGCTTCAGAAAACAATTGATGACATGATTGATGAACGCCGCGGAATACTTGCCGCAGACGAAAGTAGCGGCACTATCGCCAAACGCTTCGCAGCCATCAATGTCGAATCCAGCGAAGAAAATCGCCGTCACTATAGAAGTACACTCCTCAGCACAGAAGGTCTCGGCGAATATATTTGTGGCGTTATCCTGTTCGAGGAAACCCTTGGGCAGCATGATGATACTGGCACACCTCTCCCAGAGGTTGCTGCTCGCCAGGGTATCGTCCCGGGAATAAAAGTAGATAAAGGCAAAGGGCCTTTGGCAGGTTCACCTGGCGACCTGATTACGTATGGTCTCGATGGCCTTGCTGATAGATTAACAACATACAAGGAACAGGGTGCTCGATTTGCCAAGTGGCGAGAGGTGTATGAAATTAGTGACACAAACCCAAGCGCATTGGGTCTGCATGCTAATGCAGAAATGCTCGCTCGCTATGCTGCCGTTTGCCAGTCACTCGGCGTCGTACCAATAGTTGAGCCGGAGGTGTTAATGGATGGCAGCCATGACATTCAGCGCTGTGCCGAAGTAACCGAGGCTGTTTTACACAGCGTATTCCACGCACTCTACCAGCACGGCATTACGCTTGAGCACATGATCCTTAAACCCAATATGGTCGTTCCTGGAATAAATCTGCGCACCGCCGAACCTGAAGAAGTAGCCACCGAAACACTTAAAGTTTTACGTCGTACAGTACCAGCCGCGGTCCCCAGCCTTAACTTTCTCTCCGGCGGGCAAAGTCCCGAAGAGGCCACCCGCAATCTTAATGCTCTTAACTACCTAAAGGACAATGCTCCCTGGCAACTGAGCATTTCCTATGGCCGTGCCCTACAGCAACCAGCATTACATGCCTGGCAGGGAAAAGCTGAAAACGATGCAGCCACACAACAGGCCCTGCTGGAACGCGCAAGACTGAATAGTCTCGCACGACAGGGGAAATATGAATCAGGCTGACAGGAACGCTAATTATTATGCATTACTGAGTTCCGTAAGCTTTCGTCACCAATCACAGAAATTTATTATTAACCTGAAAAACAAACACCTGAAAAAAAAGCCCC
>JBFHVK010000242.1:0-4411 GCA_041589615.1 Gammaproteobacteria bacterium
GATATCCTTCATAGAAGGATCATCAATCTCGGCACTTTTCTGTGCGACCAGTAAAATCTGTTTGTCTTTCGACATGGCAGCATCAAGTGCCTGGATGGATTTTTCCCGCCCTACAAACAGAGGAATAACCATATGCGGGTAAACCACCACGTCCCTTAAAGGCAGTACAGGTGTTTTACCTTCATACGCTTCTACTGTTGATTCAACTTCATTTTCGATTTCTGACACAGTCATTACCTCGATAGATAGGGGGAATTATACATTCGCCTGTAGTATTTTGTTTCGTGCTTTAATTCACATGGGGGCGAAATGTGAAGCTTCAAGCATTTTGAAAAAAATTCAGGAAGGCAGTTTAATCACCGACAATGTGCGTCGATAGCTACCTGCAGGAGCACCCTGAATCTGTTTCTGTACAATCAGGATAAACACAGCTCACGTCCCTGTGAGTGTGATTGTTTTATAGCAACATGATTACTCAGCGTTATTAGCTGATTTCTGAGTTTCGTTGTTTTCGTAAACCATATATGGCTTGGATTCACCGTTAATCACGCTTTCATCCAGAACAACCTTGCTGACATTATCCAGCGATGGTAACTCGTACATCGTTTCCAGCAGAATATTCTCCAGAATCGTCCGCAGACCACGTGCACCGGTTTTACGCTCCATTGCCTTCTTGGCAACAGCTGTGAGCGCATCGTCACGGAACTCAAGCTCACAGTCTTCCATTTCAAACATCTTGGAGTACTGTTTGGTAAGTGCATTCTTGGGCTCAGTCAGGATAGTCACCAGCGCCTCTTCATCCAGCTCTTCAAGAGTAGCGACTACAGGTAAACGACCCACAAATTCCGGAATGAGACCGTAGCGGATCAGGTCATCTGACTCCAGGTTACGTAAAATTTCACCGGTTGATTTCTTGTTTTCCTTACTGCGAACTTCTGCACCAAAGCCAATACCACCTTTCTCAGAGCGATCACGAATCACCTGGTCCAGGCCAGCAAATGCACCGCCACAGATAAACAGGATATTAGACGTATCAACCTGCAGGAATTCCTGCTGTGGATGCTTTCTACCGCCCTGTGGAGGCACAGACGCCACGGTACCCTCAATCAGCTTGAGCAGTGCCTGCTGTACACCTTCACCGGATACATCTCGCGTGATAGATGGGTTGTCTGATTTGCGTGAAATCTTGTCGATTTCATCAATATAAACGATACCCGTCTGTGCTTTTTCTACGTCGT
Organism: Gammaproteobacteria bacterium; assembly: GCA_041589615.1. Taxonomy (GTDB): domain Bacteria; phylum Pseudomonadota; class Gammaproteobacteria; order SZUA-229; family SZUA-229; genus SZUA-229. The sequence goes on from JBFHVK010000242.1 coordinate 1,239, forward strand.
AGTCACACTTCTGCAACAGTTTCTGGATAATATTCTCAACATCCTCACCCACATAGCCTGCCTCGGTCAGTGTGGTTGCATCAGCGATGGTGAAAGGTACATTGAGAAGGCGAGCCAGAGTCTGGGCCAGCAGGGTTTTACCCGAACCGGTTGGACCAATCAGCATGATATTGCTTTTTGACAGCTCTACATCGTCTTTTTTATGTTTAACTTCTAGACGCTTGTAATGGTTATACACCGCAACAGACAGTACTTTCTTCGCCTGCTTCTGGCCAATAACGTAATCGTCCAGAATCTCTTTAATTTCTCTGGGCTTAGGCAGCTTATGTACTGACGAGGCTGCCTGTTCCTGTAGTTCTTCGCTGATGATGTCATTGCAGAGCTCAACACATTCATCACAGATGAATACCGATGGCCCAGCTATCAGCTTTTTGACTTCGTGCTGGCTCTTGCCACAAAACGAGCAATAAAGCAGTTTGCCCGAATCTTCATCATTATTTTTATCGTCACTCATGACGTTTCCTCATGCTAGCCCGAAGCTGATCAATTGTTACACCTGAAATCGCAATTCAGGCTCATACCCCATACCTTGCCAATTCTGGGAATAAGTTGCAAGGGTATAATGCAAATGGTTTTGATTAAAAAACACTGAAAACCTTACTAAAATCAGTGTTTTGGTTAAAATTTAGACACCCTGCGCGTCAATTAGTGAGAGCAATCCGGGCGGCCTGATTACGCTAGAATACCCTTAAGATAGCCCAATTCTCATAAAAAAACCGCCATGTAAGCGGTTTTTTTCACAGACCCCATTATATATGGGGTCCACTAACTTTATTTCAATATGAGCGGCTTATTTATCTTCCGACTCAGCATGACGCTCACGCAGAACCTGATCGATCATACCGTACTGAGTTGCCTCATCGGCACTCATGAAGTTGTCGCGTTCAGTGTCTTCTTCGATTTTTTCGAATGGCTGCCCTGTATGTTTAGAAAGGATTTTATTCAGCCTCTCTCTCATTAGCAGAATTTCACGTGCATGAATGTCTATATCTGTTGCCTGGCCCTGGAAACCACCCAGAGGCTGGTGAATCATTACACGTGAATGCGGTAAACAGTAACGCTTGCCCGCCGCGCCACCTGCTAACAGCAGTGCACCCATACTCGCTGCCTGACCAACACACAGAGTCGATACATCGGGTTTGATAAACTGCATGGTGTCATAAATAGCCATACCTGCAGTGACGACACCGCCGGGAGAGTTAATGTATATTGAAATATCCTTGTCCGGATTTTCAGATTCCAGAAACAGTAACTGCGCAACGATCAGGTTGGCCATATGGTCTTCGATTGGACCCACAATAAAAATAACACGCTCTTTTAACAGGCGTGAATATATATCATAGGCACGCTCGCCACGTGAAGTCTGCTCTACCACCATGGGTACCAGGTTGTCCTGCAGCCCCAGTGCGCCCTTATTGTATTCGGATGTAATTGTCATTCAGTGTTCTCCAGGAACGGGCTTGGCCCTTTTGTAGTCTCTTACTGAGAGATCATTTGTTTTAATGTGAGCCACTTTTATCAAAGGCCATCAAATCTCAGACCGATTGTATGATCTGACTGAATAAATACAAGTAGCCAAACAAAAAAAGCAGGCCATTTAGCCTGCTTTTTTTCTTAACCCTGCTATCTCTACTGATTAGCTGGCAGCAGACTGAGGGTTCATAAGGTCCTGGAAGTTTGTTGGCGCATCTGTCACTTTAGCCTGGTCAACAATCCAGTCTACAACCATCTCTTCCAGTACCAGTGCTTCAATGCCCTGCTTTAACTGTGGGTTATTACTGTAGTGATTGATCACTTCCTGCGGATCTTCGTAGGTCTGCGCAATATCTTCAATTTTTGCAGTCACACGGTCTGCATCCGGCTTTAATTCTGAAGCCTTAATGACTTCACCAATCACCAGGCCAAGACTCACACGACGCTTCGCTTCACCCTCGAACAATTCCTTGGGTAATGTCATGCCACCCTGCAGGTTGCCTGATTCCATCATCTGCTTTTGCAGGTTATCACATTCATGATCAATCAACGCTTTGGGCACTAGCACGTCATTTGCAGCCAGCAGCTTATCCATCACGTCTTTCTTAAGTGTCTCTTTCAGCTTATTACGCAGTTCACGTTCCATATTCTGACGAATATCGGTTCGCAGCTGATCAACTGAACCACTCTCTACACCAAAGGATTTTGCAAACGCTTCATCCAGCTCAGGTGCTTTTGGTTCATTAACTGAAATAACCTTAGTTTCAAATGTAGCCAGCTTACCTTTCAGCTCTTCTGCATGGTAATCATCCGGGAAAGTCACATCAAACTTGAACTCATCACCCGCTGATTTACCGATCAGTGCCTCTTCAAAACCCGGGATCATGCTACCAGAACCCAGTACAACGGGAACGGATTCAGCCTTGCCGCCTTCAAATTCAACGCCGTCGATAGATCCGACAAAGTTAACCACCATCTGGTCGCCATCCTGTGACGCTCGCTCAACCGTTTCGAAAGTTGTACGCTGTTTTAGCAATGTGTCGATCATTGTCTCGACATCGGCATCGGTGACTTCAGCTGTTGCACGCTCTACTTCAAGTGCCGTTACATCAGCAAGGGTGATTTCTGGATAGACTTCGAAAGTTGCCACGTATTCAAGTGGCTGACCAGGTTCCATTTTAACCGGCTCAATAGTTGGATTACCGGCTGGATTCAGGGATTCCTGCACAACCGCATCACGTAGCGTGTTCTGCATAACTTCACCCATAACTTCCTGTAATACGGCACCGCCATATTGCTGCTTAACAACTTTTAGTGGCACTTTACCCGGGCGGAAGCCATCAACCTTGACGCGTGAACGCATAGAGTTCAGACGGCTTTCCACTTCCTTGTCGATCGTTTCAGCGGGAACCTGAATAGTTAATTTACGTTCCAGACCTTCGCCTGATTCTACAGAAACTTGCATAGCAACCTCATCAACACCTGATCGACGGATGAGAATGCCGATGCCAGTGGGTGATTAATAATGAATGGTGCGAGCGGAGAGACTCGAACTCTCACGTCTTGCGACACCAGAACCTAAATCTGGCGCGTATACCAATTTCGCCACGCTCGCATAAGGCGCGGTATTATATAACAAA
>JBFHVK010000243.1:0-4407 GCA_041589615.1 Gammaproteobacteria bacterium
CGCCGAAAAAGCACTGATTGGCCCGATTGACAGAATATTTACTCGTATCGGCGCCTCAGATGATCTTGCATCGGGTCGTTCAACCTTCATGGTAGAAATGACTGAAGCGGCTAACATATTAAATAACGCAACCGATAAAAGTCTGGTATTAATGGATGAAATTGGTCGTGGCACCAGCACTTTCGATGGCCTGTCACTTGCCTGGGCCTGTGCGGAAAACCTGGCACTCGATAGTCGCCCTTTCACCCTGTTTGCCACGCATTATTTTGAACTCACTGCCATGGTTGACGAAATTAAAACCGTAAAAAATGTTCATCTCGATGCCGTAGAGCATGGTGACAATATTGTGTTTATGCATGCAGTTAAAGAAGGCCCCGCAAACCAGAGTTATGGCTTGCAGGTTGCTAAACTGGCCGGTGTTCCATCCAGCGTTATTCACAGCGCAAAAAAGAAACTGCATTTACTAGAAAGACAATCCGCAGGTGCACACGAAGTATTTGTTGAGGAAACCACAGGCCAGTTAGAACTGTTTAATAACAACCCGCACCCAATCGTTGAGCAATTACAGGAAATTGATGTAGACAGCCTTAATCCACGGCAGGCACTTGATCTACTTTATGAACTCGCCGAGAAGTCTCATAAACATTAATTATTATTGAAAATACTATGACAATAAAAATAGATACCATTGGCATTATCGCAAAAGACACTGGAGAAGCCGTTGGTAAAACCATAAACCAGCTGGTGAATTTTCTTGCAGAAAAATCCTCTAAAGTTGTGCTCGACAAAAGCGTAGAGTGCCTGGTTGAAGGTGCAGTATGTGTAGATAGAGACACCCTGGGTAAACAGTCTGACATTGCTATTGTTGTTGGTGGTGACGGAACATTTCTCAGCGCTGTTCGTTCCCTGGCTGATCATAAAATTCCTGTGCTGGGAATTAACCTTGGACGCCTGGGATTCCTCGTAGATATTTCTCCGGAAAACATGTTTGAAACTCTCGAACAGATTATGCGAGGTGAATACGTAAATGAATGCCGCTTCCTGTTAACCGCCCAGGTTGTGCGTAATGGCAGTGTGATTGATGAAGCAGATGCATTCAACGATGTTGTCGTACATATTCGCGACGTAGCCCGCATGATCGAATTCGAAACCTATATCAACGGACAGTTTGTGAACTTTCAGCGCGCCGATGGGCTCGTCGTCTCAACACCTACCGGCTCTACTGCCTACGCGCTTTCCAGTGGCGGCCCATTACTACATGCTACGCTGGACGCTATTGTACTCGTACCTATCTGTCCACATACCTTAACCAATCGCCCACTCGTGGTGGATGCTGACAGTAAGGTTGAAATAGTCATTGGCGAGAGTAAACAGACGACTTCACAGGTAACTTTCGATGGTCAGACAGCCTTCGATGTTAAACCCGGTGACCGCATCGTGATTAAGAAAAAGGCAAACCCAATTCATTTAATACACCCTGCCAGTTACGACTATTTTGAAATTCTTCGCGCCAAACTGCGATGGAGCCAGGTTTAAAATATGCTTAATCATATTCGCATTCGAAATTTTGCCATAATCGATCACCTCGATCTGGACTTTAAAGACAAACTCACCACACTTACCGGTGAAACAGGAGCGGGAAAATCTATCCTGCTAGGAGCACTGGGTTTATTGCTGGGTGACCGTGCCGATTCCGACAGTGTTCGTTCCGGTTCCAGTAAAGCTGAAATCAGTGCAGAATTCGATATCGAACAACTGCCACAGGTGAAAAACTGGTTACAGGAAAAAGAACTCGACTCTGATGGTGATTGCCTGCTTCGTCGTCGACTGGGTGCAGATGGCAGATCACGCGCATTTATAAATGGCACACCTGTTCCATTACAGGATATGAGACAACTTGGTGAAATGCTGGTAGACATACATGGCCAGCACGAACATCAGTCACTAATGAAGCCCGACATGCAACGTCAGTTACTCGATGATTATGCAGACCATAAACAGCTTCTTAATGATGTTCGTACTACTTTCAATGAATGGAACCAGAAACAGAACCGGTTAAAAGAATTACAAAGCGCCAGCAAAGACAAAAATGATCGGCTGGATTTATTACGTTATCAGGTTAATGAACTCGATCAACTTGAATTACTCGAGGGTGAGTTTGACCAGTTACAGCATGAACACCAGATGCTGGCTAATTCAGACCAGTTAAATGAAAATGCGAGTAGTGCATTACTCGCGTTATACGATGCAGATGAAAATAGCATACACGAACAGCTTTCCAGACAGGCAAATAAAATAGAATCATTACTGGGTACAGATGAAAGCCTGTCACCCGCTTTTGATATGCTTAATGACGCCATGGTTCAGGTAGACGAAACCGCCAGCCTTTTAAGGGATTACGTCGATAACCTGAATAATGATCCACAGCGCTTCGAAGAAGTCGAAACTCGTCTTGGCCTGATTCATGACCTTGCGAGAAAGCATCATGTGGAAGCTCATCAGTTACAGGATGTTCACGAGCAACTGAGTAAGGAACTTGATGAGCTGGATAATGCAGACGAAAATCTCAGCCTGTTACAAAGCGAAGTAGAGAAGCTCGAAAAAGATTATTCTGGCAAAGCGAGCAAGCTATCACAATCACGAAATAAAACAGCCAAACAGCTCAATAAGGCCATCAGTGAGTCCATGCAGACACTGGGCATGGCGGGTGGTCAGTTCCAGATACAGATTACAGAAAAAGAAAAATCCAGCGCCAGCGGTATAGACCAGATTGAATACATGGTTAGCACCAATAGTGGTCAGCCCTTTAAGCCTCTTGCGAAAACAGCTTCAGGTGGTGAACTTGCTCGAATTAGCCTGGCGATACAGATGATCACTGCACAGCAGGGTCGCATACCAACGCTTATTTTTGATGAAGTTGATACTGGCGTCGGTGGCGGGATCGCTGAAATTGTTGGCAAGCATTTACGCACACTCGGTGAAAGTCGACAGGTATTCTGTATTACACATCTGCCCCAGGTTGCCTCACAGGCACATCATCATATGCAGGTATATAAACAGACTGATGGCAAAGAGACACGCACTGAAATTATTCCACTTGAGATGGAACAGCGCATTGATGAAATTTCACGCATGCTGGGTGGCATTGAAATCACCCAACAGACCATTGATCATGCAAAAGATATGTTAAGCCGCTCTCAGGCCTAGCATGCATATAACAATTCTAACTCACCCGGCAGACTGGTTAACGTAGACAGAATTTCTGTCTATACTGCCCGGGTGTTAAGCCCGTATGCCGCTTGAATATCTGGCCGAAGCTGCTGCTATCCTGGTAACCCACTCGCTCCATGACTTCACTCGCGGGTAAATTTGATGTCTCCAGAAGATATTTACTACGCTCGATACGTAGCTTCTGGATGTGTTGCACCGGACTGTCTCCAGTCGATTGTTTAAATCGGCGTATCAGGGTTCGATTGCTCACAGCCATTGCACTTGCCAGCTCTTCTATGCGTATGTTTTCGTGCAAGCGTTTTAGCAGGTACTGATTAGCACTCTGTAAAAAAGGATCTTTTTGAGCCTGGGCTAATATCCGGAATGGTGCCTGTGTTTTCCTGCCATTTTCCATTAACAGATATTTTCTGCATAGATGCGCAATCTTTCCACCCGTCAGCTTTTCAACGAGTCGTGTAGCCAGTTGCATATGTGCCATGGCAGTCGCTGAACACATAATACGGTCGCTTTCGACTATCAGGCTATCGATATCCAGCTCGATACCCGGATAGCGTTTTTGAAAAAGATCCTCTAGCCACCAGGTTGTAGTTGCCGTCTTACCATCGAGGATGCCACTTTCTGCAAGCAGAAATGCCGATGTGCAGTTAGACGCCATTGAATACCCCTGCAGGTAAAGCGCTTTCAAATTATCGGTGAGCAGCTGATTCTGCATCAGGTATTGCACAGTCTGGGTTTCGTTTTCCGTGACAAACCCCGGGATATAGATCCATCCGGGCAGTTTTATCTGATTAAGTAACAGGTCGGCCTGAAAACGCATGCCACTGGATGAAGTAATATCCCTGTGATCCAGACCTACAATACGCCACTTCAATTGCTCAGCATCCTCACCGATTATATTTTTTATCAATAGATTGGCGGTGTGGAAAACATCTACTACGCCCGCAATGCTACTAACGCCGACCTTATCGACTGCAAGAATATAAATGGTTGGCAGCATGATTCCTCCTTGAGCTTACGACAGACATCGACTGGCAAATCAAACATATATACTGTCTAATTTGCCACTTTAAGCCTGCGCAGTCAATCTTATACTGTAATCAACAGATTAAAAACGGAATGATAATGCACAGGATAAACCGTAGTAAAAAACTCAAACCCGGTTACAGGGAAATCAGC
>JBFHVK010000244.1:0-4393 GCA_041589615.1 Gammaproteobacteria bacterium
AAGGAAGAGTTTTTGAAAGAGCGAGAGCTGGCGATTGAGTTTTTAACCAACCAGTACAAGCAGGTACTAACTGAAAACCTGGATGATTACGAAAAGAACTATAAAGATTACATAAGCAAAAAATAAGAATCATCAGCGATAAATTGCCTCAAAGCCTTTCTGGCTAAAACCATTCATTCGCTTCTTACCGACTAGAATAACAGGAACACCCGTAGCCCCCATTTTTTTATATTCGCGTTTGGCTTTTGCGTTTTTTTCAATATTATATTCGGTGAATGTAATATTGTTTTTTTTGAAATACTGTTTGGCTTTTTTGCAGTAACCGCACCAGCTAGTTGAATACATTACAACTTTTTTGCCGGTGTCAAAAATTGAGCTGTCGTAACTGACACTGTCATAGGTGTTAACCTGTATGTCAACGGTGCTGGATTCGTGCTGGATGGATGCTCTGTCAGAAAAGTGGGTATTGCCATTCTCGTCTGTCCACTTATATATCTCGGCTAAGCAGGAATAGCTAGACGTAATGCATAATAGAAAAAGTAGTCTGGATAAGTAGTTGATATTCATGTGCTATGTACCTGCTGGGATTGAGTGGTCAGGGTTAACGGCATTTAATTACGTAAGTTCTGGATATACGATCATGCCAGCCCCGACCGCTACCAGCAAAGAATGAAAATGGCTCGAAGGGAATAAAGCGTGACAGGGTGCGACCGGTAGTTTGCCAGAAAGTCAGGTTGTTGCCTGTTTCTGAAACAACTTTTGTGCCAGTAATTAATTTACCAATTGATCTGCCTGTAAAATGTTCAAACGATATGTAGTAAATGCTCATCAAGACAAAGCCGATTAATTGGTCCGGGATATCATTAAGAGGGTCCAGGGCCTGTTCGCCCATAATAATGGTAATCACAAATCCAGTAATAAAGACTAAACCCAGGAAGCTGAAGTAATCGATAATGAAATTAGCAAATCTAAGCCATCTACTCGCGGTTACAAGTTGAAAAGTGTGGGCATCGTTCGTTCCGAGGTTGCTGGCAGGTGGAGTATAGGGTGACTGCTTGTCCATAAGTGCGTATCCATGAAATAAATTATTGTAGTTATAAATTAGACGATACCATAGTCGTAATAAAATAGAAATAATAAGGTGTATGCTGTGAGTTGTATTGAATTAATAATAAGATTAAAAATAACTGATAATAAACAAATTCTTAATATAAAAGAAATTATATTATAATAATATCTTCATTTATAATCAGACAGACTAAATACGATTACGAAGATGGTTTCATATGTGAGCAATTTAAAGCTCCATATCAAGTTTAAAAAATTGAGTATTTAAATGATGCTAGAATCCACAGTACTTCTTACTAAAAAATAACAGCCAGTTCGATGCTACCAGGGTATTACCGAGCCATCTATCTCAAAAAATGTCCCGCTTGTGTCGAGAGTCAGGTTTTCAAGAGTGTTTCTAAGATGGGTGACGCATTCTTCAGTAGATATTTCGGCGTTTGGGCCTCCCATATCGGTTTTAACCCAGCCAGGGTGTAGGATAGCTACCTTAATACCGCGGGGTTTAAGATCTATAGCGGCACTTACAAAAGCAGCATTCAATGCTGCTTTAGAAGATCGATAGACATAACTTCCACCTGAACCATTATCAGTCATGCTTCCCATTTTGCTACTCATAGTGGCTATTGTTTTCAGTTCGCTACTAGCGACGTGATCAACAAAGGCTTCAGTAACTTTTAAGGGGGCGATAGTGTTGATGCGAAACGTTTCAACCCATTGTTCTTCGCTGGTGTTACCAAAATATGCATCAGTCTGTCCATACACGCCTGCATTATTAAATAAAATGTCGACGGGAGTAGCTTTAAGCTGTCGAGCAAGCGTCTTAACCTGGTTGTTATCTGTAATATCAAGGGGGTAAATAGTGATATTGTCATATTGCTGGGAAAGTGTCTGTAATTCACTGGCGCTATCAGGATTTCGACAGCAGGCTATAACCTGCCAGTCATGTTCTGAATATTGTTTAACCAGTTCCAGGCCAATGCCACGATTACTTCCGGTGATAAGAATAGTGCTCATAAAGAAGTTCCAGTTTAATTTGTGTTTTTTTGTTCCTGGTAAAACTTGCCCCAGTTCCAGGTCAGGATAGGCTGTTTACCAGAGAGTGTAAATACTTCGACCTTGCATGAGGGTAGTTCAAGGATCATACAGGTGTGGTTGTAACAGGTGCTGCCGGGATTAATGACAAGGGTACTACCGATTTTTTCTGCAAAAACCTGATGTGTATGTCCAACTATCAATATGTCGTAGTTGTAAGGTTCGAGTGCATGTTGCCAGTACTCTATGCGATCTTTATAGGGCTTGCCATCTGGATCAAGAATTTTAATGCCGCCATGTTGTTCCAGTGGTGGTTCGGCATGTACCATGTAAATAGATTTTGATTCAATTTTGAGTTCAAGTTTGTATGGAAGTTGTGAAAAAAATTCCAGTATATCGTCAGGCTGCGGGCCGATTTCATTAATATCGTCATGATTGCCAGCGATCATCTGGCAATGTGCATTTTGTAATAGTTTAACGGTTTCAGCTAGTTCATCATCGCCATAACCCGCAATATCACCCGCGCAGAGTATTTGGTCTACATTATGTCGGGCAAACAACATGAGTGCTTCCTTTAAAGGAGGCACGGTAGAATGTGTGTCACTTATTAAGCCTAATTTTGTAGTCATATAACAGTCCGAGCCTGGATAGATAAAGTATAGCGCGTATAAATGATGCCTGAAAACAGAAACTCGGAAAATGAATGTTGTGGAGCTTTATGCTCTAGCTGAACGATATCTAATCAATACTAACCGGGTTTAACTGATTTGTTGGTAAGTACGGGCTGGTTGTAAATTTTGGTCTGAAGAAGTCTATAAAAGCTCGCACTTTTGCAGGCAGCTGACGTCGGTTGGAGTAAAGCGCGTAAGCGCCTTCTACGGGCAAGCCGGGAATGGTGATGTTTGCTCCGGGCATAATATCAACCAGTTTTCCGGTAGCGAGAAGTTTATGGATTAGCAAGTCAGGTAAAAGGCTAACTCCCATGTTCTGGAGCAGGCAGGAAAGCATAACACTGACATTGTTAGAGCTCATATTGTGGTTAACGCGTATGCCATTTGATTTTTCATCGTCGAAAACCAGGTAACTGTAATGCTGGTAAATAATAAAGTTATGATCGCGAAGATCTTCAGCCGTTTTAATCGGAGCATGTTGCTGGAGATAGTCGGGGGTTGCGCAGAGAACAAGGCGTAATTTACCAAAGGGAACAGATACATAAGAGCTGTCCTGTAACTGGCCTATACGAATCACGAGATCAAGCCGATCTTCAACAATATCCTGAATAAAATCATTGCACTCTATTTCCAGACTAATGTCAGGATAAATAGACAGGAACTCGTTAATGTAAGGTGCTATTTTTGTATCAGCCCAGGTGTGTGGAACGCTTATGCGTAATAAGCCGGATGGAATCTTGCAAAGATCTTGTAATGACTGGTTTGTTTCGTTGACCTCCCGCAGGATGCTACGTGCTTTCTCATAGTAGAATTCACCGGCTTCTGTCAGAGAGAGACGACGTGTAGTACGTTGCAGGAGTCGAACACATAACGCTTTTTCAAGCTGGTTAATCTGTCGCGATACCGAGGGTTGTGATACGCCGAGTATGCGTGCACAGGCAGAGAAACTACCGCTTTCTACTACGTTTATAAAAACATTCATTGTCCCGAACAGCTGGCTATCGTCCATTGGTAGTTCCTATTTATTCGCTGGATGTATAAATCCTATACCTTTGCGCAGGATTGTTAAAGCAAAGCTTTTACGTACACTCATCAGGCATAAAGGAGGAAGTGATTATGAATTCGAATAACCTAACAGGTAAAAATGCGCTAGTTACTGGTGCAAATCGCGGCATAGGTGAGGCATACCTGCGCTACCTGATTGAAAATGGCATAAACCGTGTGTATGCCGGTGTGAGAAATATCGCCAGTATGGAACATCTAATAGCTGAATACAGCGATGTCATTGAGCCTGTGTTACTGGATGTGACCAATGTGGAGCACATTAAGGCATTGAAAGGGAAAATTTCCCAATTAGATATTCTTATCAATAATGCGGGTGTGGCAAATGCCTGTTTTTCAACATCGGATAATGCATTAGATATAGCCAGGCTGGAAATGGAAACCAATTACTTCGGGCCACTACAGGTAACCCAGTCTGTTCTGCCATTGTTAAAGCAGGTAGAAGACGGCGTAATTATCAATGTATCTTCCATAGCCGGTATCAGTAATTTTCCTTCGATCGGGCCTTATTCTGCAACCAAGGCGGCTATGCACTCTTACACGCAAGGTTTAAGAGCAGA